>CAYUZL010000453.1:0-9596 GCA_964449725.1 uncultured Alteromonas sp.
TTCTTGTTGCGCCTATATATGTACTCGCGATTTCGCTAAAGAAGAAAAAGATAGAAGGGAGCCATAGTGGGCCTTGGTGGGAACGCTTTGGGGCAGTACAAAAAGTAAATCAATCTCAAGCCGTCCTTTTTCATTGTGTTTCAGTGGGCGAAGTGAATGTTGCATCTCGTGTTATTAAGGGCTTACTGAAGGCTAACCCGAATGAACATATTGTCATCACAACAACAACAAAAACGGGATCTGCCCGAGTAAGTGCACTTTTTGGCGACGCTGTGACCCATTTCTATTTACCTTTTGATTTACCTTTTTCGATGGGATTAATGCTCAAGCGAGTTTCACCGCGATTAATTGTGGTTACTGAAGTAGAGCTTTGGCCCAATTTAATCGACCAAGGCTGGAAAAAGAAAATTCCCATTGTGTTACTCAACGCGAGAATGACAGACAGAAGTGCGAGTAGTTATGCAAAAATTTCTTGGTTATTTTCACCTATGCTGAAAAAAGTCAGCCACATTTGTACCCAAGGTATACGGGATTATAAAAACTACCTTTTATTGGCGTCGTAATATGATCATCTGACGATGACACAGAACTTGAAGTACGGTCTGGAATTATCAGGCGAAGGAGACAAGTCCACTGAGACAAAGGGCGATACCACAGATTTTGTTTCTATTATTGGGGCAAGTACTCATGAAGGCGAAGAAGCTGCTTTACTGAAATGTGCGTTAAAATTAAAAGAGAACGGTCGTAAGATTCAGCTTATTTTAGTCCCCAGACACCCTGAGCGATTCAATACTGTGTCTAAATGGTTGAGTGACAATGATATTGAGCATTGTCGGACTTCGAAAAATGAAGGACGTAGCCACACACATTTTGTCACCTTGGTTGATGAAATGGGGAAGCTGAATGAAAAGTACAGTGATGCTGATATTGCTTTTGTTGGGGGAAGTTTAGCGGATAAAGGTGGACACAATGCGCTTGAAGCGGCTGTGCATTCATTGCCAATAATCATGGGGCCTCATTTATACAATAACCCCGATATAAGCTTAGTACTTGAACAGGCTGGCGCACTGACAGTAATAAAACATCCTGACGAGCTGCATAGTGCAATAGAGCCATTAGTGTTAGATAAAACGTTGCGAAACAGTCAAGGGCGAGCAGGAAAGGCGGTGATAACCGAAAATGCAGGAGCTGTCGATAAAACACTGAAGGTGCTTCAAGGCTACCTTATAAACTCTTAAATGAGACTCTTTTGTTTCTGGCTTAGTTGTTTCCTGTGTTATTCAATTAGTGCACTATGATGTTGCACCATTGCACAGTAGTAAAGAGTATAGAAAAAATGCGGATTTAAAGGTGTTTAATTTATATACTGAATTTTGGTTAACCAATTGAAATTTAGTATTTATTTATTTTTGGCAATGTTTTTGCTTATATAAAGTGCAATTGTGCAAAAGAATAAAATTATAACAAACACGCGTTAGCGTTCTTGCACAAACTCCAGGGAGGCATACCCCTAACATTGGTTAGGGGTGTGTTTTTACTAATCAGGTAATATTAAACTTATAATTTTACTCTCGTTATTGACCTCATCGTAGCTATCCGATAAACATATTTTTGCTTTATTATTCTTATCTAAAATTAGTAATGGCAATACTTTTTCACCGTATTGCGCTTTGTAATCTTGATATGAAAAGTTGTCTGAGAGCGAGGTTGTTTTTATTGTTGCTCCTTTGATTACCATTGAAGATAAGTAACCATAAGTCGCTCCTTCAGAAAACAAAGAATAAGACCCTTGGTATTCTTCTGAAAGTTGGTGGCTAGGTCGTGATGATTGCTGCTTATCGAATAACCCCCACACTTTGTTTGCTCCTAAAATGTCTGAGAAGTGAAGATAAACCAAGGGATTCATCTGTCGATAAGGAGACAATATAAGTACTTGCCCTATTGTATTCATGTCCAAATGGCGAGAAGCGTGTTCAGATATAGGGTTGCCAAAGTAAACCGAAATATTATTCATCCGAGCGTCTCTTATCGTATCCCAATTGGTATCGGCTATTAAGGTTTCAATACCCAATTTGTTCATTTCCAAAGCCAATAACTGACTGAACTTTCCACCACCAAATAACAAGTATCCCGTTGCCGGAGGTGCTTTTACATCTAGTAGTTTGGCAACTGTGCCCGATGTAAGGCTTTGTACTACTACGGTTATGATAATGACCATAAAGACCATAGGTACGAGTACAGCAGCTTCAGGGTAGCCCGACGTTTCTAGTTTTAACGAAAATAAGGCTGAAACCGCTGCGGCTACTATCCCTCTGGGGGCAATCCAGCTGATTAATCCTAGTTCTCGTAAAGTAAGATTCGTGCCGACAGATGATAGCGCTACAGATAAAGGACGGGCGACAAACATGATGGCGAGGACGACATAAACTACACCCCAACCTAACTCTAAAATAGGATTTAAATCTAATCGTGTTGCCAGTAAAATAAATAATCCTGAGATAAGAAGCACACTGAGTGTTTCTTTGAATTCAAGTATGTCATCGACTTTTACTTCTTTCATGTTCGCTAAGGCTAATCCGATCAGAGTGACTGTAAGTAACCCTGACTCATGAGCTATGGCATTAGAAATCGCAAAGGCTGCAAGGACTATAGTTAGAACAGCGGTATTTTCTAAATAAGTGGGGATCCAGTTCTTTTTAAGCGCACTACCCAAGGCTATACCAGTACCTACACCAAATACTATCCCCACTCCTAGTGTTAGACCAAAAGCATAGAGAGTATGGCTGACAGCATCTTGTGAAGAGATTACAAACTCATAAACTAATACTGCTAATAATGCACCTATAGGGTCGATAATAATGCCTTCCCAGCGCAGTATATTGCTTATTTTTTGATTTGGTCGCACAGTTCTGAGCATTGGGGCGATTACTGTAGGTCCTGTGACAGTCACAATTGCACCGAACAAAAACGCGACGGGAAAAGAAAGGTGGGTAAAATAGTGAGCGGCTAGGGTCGCAACTGCCCACGTCGTCATACAGCCAATACTACATAAGTTGCGAACCATTTTACCATGTCCTGCAATATCGCTAAATTTCAGCGTCAAAGCCCCTTCAAACAAAATGATCGCAACAGACAAAGAAACTATAGGAAAGAGTAGATCGCCAAACAAGGTATCAGCATCGATTATATGAAAGACAGGACCAACTAAAATACCGACTACGAGTAAGGGTAAAATAGCGGGTAATCTTATTTTGTAGGCTAAGAATTGGCAGGCAATAGAAAATAAACCGACCAGAACCAAAGATATCATGGGATCAGACATAAAAAACTCCCTGTAAAATTATTGATTAATATAGCAGGAAGCAAATAAACATGTATGATCATAGTCCAATTATTAAAGGTTAAAGCTGAGTTGATCGATAATGGGCACCAAATTAGCCAAGTCAATTATTGTTGTTATTAGTCTTTTTGCTGCTATTTCTTGTACGGCGAAAGAAAAAGTAACGCCCTTATTTTCCGTCGATATTGATGTTCCTTTAGGTGGGGAGTTACACGAAACTTCGGGTTTGGTATGTGATTCTTCAGGTATTTACAGCATAAATGATTCTGGAAATGCGCCGGAACTATTTGAATTAAATGAAAAGGGTGAAGCAAAGGCTCGCTCTATTGCCTTTAAAAACACAGATTGGGAAGCGCTGACAGCCTCAGAAACTCATTTTTATGTTGCGGATATTGGTAACAATAGTGGAAAGCGAAAGGACTTAACTATTTATGCTGTAGTAAGAGATGGGTTGAATCCTGATGGCAAAATGGTTATTCAATATGAAGACAATAAACCGTCAAAAAATGTTAGTTTGGCTCATGATTTTGACGGCGAAGCACTTACCTATGTCGCCAATAAATTAGTCTTGTTTTCAAAAAGCTGGAAAAGCAAAACAGCTAAAGTGTACGTTGTCGATATTGATAAAAAACAACAGAAACTAAAAGTACAAGCGAGTATTGAAGGACTTCCTGGGGTAATTACTGGAGCTGATTTTGACGATAGTACTAGTACCTATACTGTTGTGGGCTATGAAATGGGGGGATTTGGTTTTTCAATTCCATTTATAGCTAAGTTGTCTGCAGACTTTAAGGTGGTAAAAGTTGTACAACTATCGAATTATGGTCAGGTAGAAGCTGTGTGCGTACACAATGGAAAAACTTGGTTTACTCAAGAAAAGAGCCCATTCAAACCAGCAAAGTTAGTTCAAGTTAGTTTTTAATCTAAGGTTATACCGCAAAACCTAATTTGGATAAAAGTGATAAAAACACAGAGTGCTGATGTGCAGTTTTTGGTGCCAGAGTACTCTGTTTTCTCCGCTTATACTCAGCGTTCAAAGCAATGCGTGCTTCTCTTCTTTCTTGTGCCTGATTTGCCTTTTCTACAAATTTAGCGCGAGTTGATGGGTCCATAGAGGCGAAGATACTAGTCGTTGTTGTTCGCTTTTGAAGCCCGCTAGACTTAGGTGAACTGCACATATTTCTTACACTCTTAATTCTTCATCGTTGGTTAAAAGACCAGCAAAAATGGTAGAAAATTTCATTTTTTTAGCGTTTACATAATTAATTGAAATATCTTTTAAGTATTTCATGTCTATTATGTTTGTATGTACATGCAAATAGGAGGGGTATATGTACGATCAGTGTGTTTATTTCAATTTATCTACGTTAAACCGCAAGATTACTAAGATTTGGCAAGACGAATTTAATCGTCTTGGGTTGTCGCCGTCACATGGTTACTTATTGTCTGCTATGGCGGAAAAGCCAATGTCTACACAAAAAGAGTTAAGTGAAGTTATGGAGCTTGATGCGTCTACCATCACTCGTTTTATTGATGCATTGGACGCAAAAAAGTTAGTGAAAAAAGTCACTGTAGGTAAAGGGGCAAGCTTTTCTTTGACTGCAGAAGGACTAGCTGTATCAGCAAAATCGAAAGCACTAATGGGCACGCTTTTTACAAGAATGCAGGAGTCACTAGGCGAAAGTGAGCTAACGAATTTTGTGGATAGCTTGCAACAAACAAAGCAGGTTTTTACTGAGAAATAAATTTGATTTAAGTTTCAACTGAGAATGTACATGAAAAATTATTTAAGCGTCCTATCTATTATTTTGCTATCTATTTTTGCGTATGTGGAACAGGCTCAAGGCCAAGAAGCGGTTTGGCCAGCCCAGACGCTCTATAAAAATATAGAGGTTAAGGGGCACAGCATTTTTTACCGCGAAGCTGGTGACCCGAAAAAACCGACTATTTTGTTTCTGCATGGGTATCCTTCTTCATCTCACATGTATCGCCACCTCATTCCATTACTTTCCGGGTCATTTCACGTTGTGGTGCCTGATAATTTAGGTTCTGGCTATAGTGATAAACCTGACCCAAGTGACTATACCTATACCTTTGATGGCCTGGCTGACGTAATGGAAGGGTTTGTTAAAGCATTGAATGTGGAGTCATACACTCTTTACATGCAAGATTTTGGCGCGCCTGTAGGTTTTCGGTTAATGATGCGTCAGCCTCAGCGAGTTAATGGGATTATCTCGCAAAATGGTAATGCGTATTTAGAAGGGCTGACACTACCTAGACAGGCCTTTTTTAAACGAGCCCATGAAGACAAGTCAAAAGAAATGAAACAGGTTCTTTACGAGTTTACGGGGTTACAAGGTATTCGCGATAAGCAGTATTTGAGAGATGTGAAGGGCAAAGAAAGCATTATGAGTCCAGATAGTTGGACACATGACTTGCACTTTCTGCAAACAAAAGAACAGCGCCTAATTCAAGTTCAATTGCTTCAGGATTACTACAATAATTTGTTGGACTACCCCAAGTGGCAAGCATTTTTACGTGAAAAACAACCTCCTACTCTATTGGTGTGGGGGAAAAACGATCCGGCATTTATAGTCGAGGGTGCAAAAGCGTTTTTAAACGATGTGCCAAATGCCGAATTGCATTTACTTGATGCTGGCCATTTTGCAATGGAAGAAGTACCTGTAGATATCGCGAAACACATTATTAATTTTATTGATTCACTGCCTACTCAGTAAGCAGATTGCAAAGAGGTAAGAAATGTATGAAAGCTATAATTGCAAAATCCCAAGGCGGTCCTGAAAATCTACAATTTTACACTGTGGACGAACCCACATTAAACGAGGGTGAAATTAAAATAAAAGTATGTGCATTTGGTTTAAATAAAGCCGAAATGTACAATTTAAAAGGTGGCCACGGCCCTTTTTCCGGTGAACTTGCTTTGGGTATTGAAGCGTCAGGTGAAGTTATTCATGACCCGCTAGGAGAATTCAAACCAGGCCAAAAAGTGATTACAGCCATGGGGGGAATGATGTTTGGTCGCCATGGTAGTTATGCCCCAATCATCTGTGTAAAGCGCACAAATGTACAAGCCATTGACACTAATATTAGCTATGAGTTGTTAGCTAGCTTACCCCAAGCGTATTTAACTGCGTGGGGAGCCATTGACCATAGTTTGAAATTGCAAGCCGGTGAAACCTTACTTGTACGCGGTGCAACGTCCAGTATTGGCTTAGCCGCTGTGGTTTATGCAAAATTGCAGGGCGCAAATGTTATCGCGACGACCCGTAAAGAAGAGAATCAAGCTAAATTACTAGAAATGGGCGCAGATTTAGTAGTTATCGACGATGGAAATGTTCACCAAGTCATTAGTGAATCTGAATTTAAGCACGCCGACAAAGCCATTGAGCTCGTTGGCGCAGGTACACTTAAAGATACAATGGCATCTTTGCGCCGGTGGGGAGAAACTGTGTTTGTCGGCTTTTTAGGTGGGCCACCCGTGCTCGAGCAATTTCATTTGATGAATGATTTACCCAATACGATCAAATTATCTTTTTTCGGCAGCGGTTTGTTAGGGAACAATGAACTAGAACTGAGACATTCACCTATACCCAAAATTGCAGAGTTAGTGGCGAAAGGAGAAATTCCCAATATCCATGTAAAAACCTTTGAATCTAGTGATATTCAAGAAGCCCATAAGCTATTAGCAAGCAATACTGCGTTGGGGAAAATTGTGGTGACTCACAGATAACGTAAAGTCAGTAGCTTAGCTTCGAAGCTAAGCTACTGGTTAGTGACTTACCAAGACGCAGCGTTTGCGTGTTCCATATCATAACTAAATGACTCTGGAATTGTACTTGGATCAAGTAAGCAGCCTTTTGTTACAACAGGGTATAACTGAGCATAGTTTTGCACATCTGTACCTTGTACACGACGGTTTATATGTCTAGGCTCTAATTGATCTAAGTTATCTAAGCCCGCTGCACCAACAAGTTCGACTAAATTGGTGATGGTTTCTTTGTGAAAGTTCGCAACACGCTGCGATTTATCAGTCACAATAATCGCTTTGTTTCTTGATGGATTCTGCGTCGCAATACCGGTTGGACAGTGGTCAGAATTACATGTTCTGGCTTGAATACAACCCAAAGATAACATCATCCCTCGCGCTGAATTTACTGTATCAGCGCCTAACGCAATAGCTCTAAGAATATGAAATGCAGATAGCATTTTACCTGACGCAATAATGCGAATTTTGTCTTTTAAACCAAATCCAATTAACGCGTTGTTTACGAAAATCAATGCATCTTTAATGGGAGTACCCACCGAGTTTGTCATTTCTACAGGTGCCGCACCTGTGCCACCTTCGCCGCCATCAACAGTAATGAAGTCTGGAGTAATGCCTGTTTCAATCATGGCTTTACAAATTGCGAGAAATTCATCTCTACGACCAATACAGAGTTTAAAACCCACAGGTTTCCCTTCAGACAACTCTCGTAGTTGTTTTACAAAGTTAAGTAGCCCAACTGGGGTATCAAACGCAGTGTGAGCCGGTGGTGATACGACATCTTTTCCCATAGGAACATGGCGAATTGCAGCGATTTCTTCGGTTAACTTAGCCGCTGGTAAAATACCACCATGGCCCGGTTTTGCACCTTGAGATAGCTTAATTTCAATCATTTTAACTACATCGCGTGCGGAATTGGTTTTAAACGTTTCTGGGTTAAAATTACCTTCATCGTCACGACAGCCGAAATAGCCTGTGCCTATTTGCCATACGATGTCGCCGCCGTGTTCTAAATGGTAAGGGCTGAGACTACCCTCACCAGTATTATGGGAAAAACCACCGAGTTTTGCTCCGCGGTTTAGCGACATAATTGCGTTCTTACTTAACGCGCCATAACTCATTGCTGAAATGTTGAGTGGTGAAGCCATATAAGGCTGCTTACAATCTGGGCCACCAAACTTCACTCTAGGGTTTAAATCAGTAAGGTGTTTCGGCTGCATAGAGTGGTTTACCCACTCGTATCCTGCACGGTTTACATCGAATATAGTACCAAAAGGACGGGTATCCCTAGCGCCTTTTGCCCGTTGGTATACTAAAGAGCGAAACTCCCGTGGAATAGGGGTGCCGCTGGTGTCTGATTCTACAAAATACTGCTGGATTTCATCTCTAAATGATTCCAGTAGATACCTGAACCGGCCTAAAACGGGATATAAACGTCGAATAGAATGTTTTGCTTGAAACATATCGTATAGACCAATTGCAATAATAGGTCCCACTATTGTAAACGCCCATAAGGCGTATATAGACAGTGTTGAAAATGCTGCTATTAATACACTAGAAACGAATATAAATAGAACAAACTTTTGGCGTACGGTCATTCATGTCTCCTTGTCTCTTTTAGTTACTTTTGTATGAATTTAAATTTATTACAAGCATGAGAAAGGGGAGATGCAGTTAAAATTTCACAAACTGATTGCAACAAATATTGTATTAACAATCAATTTGTGAATAGGATGCGGTATGACTCAATTTTATGTTGTTGCAATAAAGTACTTGCTTTCGCGGTCTTTGAGTAGCGGTATTTCTATTTACATACAGCCCCTAAAAATAAGGTGAAATTAAATGAAGTTAATCTACAGTTTTATTTTGTTGTTTTTGATAGTGCCATTGGTGAGTGCAGAAAATCATTTTGAACATAGCCCCCATCATCTTTCTTTATTTTTAGGAGGAACAGATGTAAAAAGTGAAGAGTTTGGTTTTACTACAGGTATTGACTATAAATATCGTTTAAACCAGTTGCTCGGTTTAGGGACAGTGGTAGAGTATGCCGCAGGTGATATTGATGCTTGGTCGGTGTTAGCTGTTGCAGATGTTCACCTTTATGACGGTTTTGTAATGCAAATTGGCCCTGGTGTTGAAATTGCTCCTGATGAAGAAGTTTTTATTACGAGAGTTGGGTTATTATATGAGTTTGAGTTTGAAAGCGGTTTTACCTTGTCTCCCCAATTGCATTATGATGTACATGCAGGAGCAGACAATGCCGTCGTATTTGGACTGGCTTTCGGTCGAAGTTTTTAATAAAGCAAAGTCGTCTTAAAAAGAAAAATGTAAAAAAATTGAAATTTTGTCCAATGTGACGAGGTCTTATTTTTCGAACGCCAACGTTGACAACAAAATTTAGTAGACTAAATTGATATGTCACCTAGGCAACTAAATTTTAACTTCATAATAGTGTAACCTCATAGTTAAAAT
>CAYUZL010000454.1:0-3161 GCA_964449725.1 uncultured Alteromonas sp.
TTATAACCTTGCGCTTCGTACGTGTTTTAGGCGACGCATCTGATGGCGATATTCCCGCGGGGCTAGTGCTAGGTTTTTTAACACTTTACACCCCAATACTCGCCAGTTTAGTTCTGCCGATTAGCGCCTATTTAGGGGTTATGCTTGCTCACGGAAGGCTTTACGTAGACAGTGAGATGACCGTATTTCGAGCGTTTGGTGTTAGTGAATGGTACGTTGCTCGAGTTATGCTGAGCTTAAGTGTGTTGGTGATGGCCGTCACCGCGACAACAACACTATATTTTGCGCCCCTCGCCGCAGAAAGTGAGTACTCACTAAAAGAAAAGGCTTCGTCTGAAGCAGGTTTGACTGCGTTAATCCCTGGGAGATTTCAACAAACAGGAAACCAGCAAGCGGTCATATTTGCCCATGATATCGATGCAAAAAACGAAATACTACAACGGGTATTTCTGTCGCAAAAACAAACCGATGATCAAGAAGTAAGAGAGTTGTCTATGCAAAGAGTGGAGAAGTCCAGTTAGATAATGATGGTACACGGCACTTAATTTTAAAGGATGGAATTCAATACGAGGGGCACCAAGGGCAAGCAGATTATCGTGTTTTAACTTTCGATGAATACAAAATACAAATCAGTGAAGAAGCAGAAAAAACAAAACGGAAAAAAGCAGCAGCACTTTCAACTCTCGCGCTACTTGAAGATCGCAATCAAGAAAACTTTGCTGAATTACAATGGCGACTTGCAATTCCCCTCTCTATTCCTTTGTTAATGCTTATTGCTGTTCCACTGGCCGCGGTAAACCCAAGAAACGGTCGATTCGGTAAAATGGTTCCCGCTATTATGCTTTATTTAGGTTACTTTTTATTGCTTCTAGCTAGCCGAAGAGCATTAGAAGACGGCAAAATACCCAATGAACTAGCACTCTGGTGGGTACATTTCATTCTATTCATTATTGCTATTGCCTTTTTAGTTAGAGACAGAAAAATAGGCTCAAAACTACGCGCATTGATAACGAGGCGTGAATCATGATCACAATTTTAGACCGCTATATTGCAAAAACCCTATTATCAACAGTCACTCTTACTTTATCGATATTAGTAGGTTTAAGCGCACTGATTAAATTTGTAGAGCAGCTTCGTAAACTAGGAGAAGGTGACTATAATATGACGGTGGCGGCCTTATACGTACTGCTAAGTTTACCCAGAGAGATAGAGCAATTTTTCCCTATGGCTACACTTCTTGGCGCTTTAGTCGGTATGGGCGTGTTAGCTAGCAGCAGTGAATTGGTTGTTATGCAAGCATCAGGAATGAGTCGCTGGAATATTATCAATTCTGCTATGCGCGCCAGCGCGATAATGATCATTGCAATCATGGCAGTGGGTGAATTTGTCACTCCAATAAGCGAAGCAAAAGCCAAACAAATCCGCACTGAAGCCTTATCTGGCGGTAGCCTTTTTGCCTCTGACGAATTAACGTGGGCAAAAGACGGATCTAACTTTGTCAGCATCGGCCAAGTTATCACTCAAAACTTATCTGCTGATGTCACAGTCTATCGCTTTGCCGATACCTTATTATTAGAACAAATGATATACGCCAAACAAGCAAAATATAATCAAGACGATGGATGGCAATTGAAAGATGTCACTGTGACTAGCTACGGTCCTGAGCGTATTGACGTCGTATCCCTAGATAACGCGGAATGGCGTTCTAATTTGACTCCAGATAAGTTAGGTATTGTAGCAGTAAAACCAGAAGCACTTTCTATACGTGGATTAAATGAATACGTCAGTTATCTTGATAACAACCGACAAGACTCCTCTCGTTACGCACTGGCTTTTTGGCGCAAACTATTTCAGCCTCTATCAGTGGCCGTTATGGTGCTAATGGCATTGTCTTTTATTTTTGGTCCTCTACGCAGTGTTTCTATGGGTGCTAGAGTGATAATGGGGGTACTGGTTGGTTTTAGTTTTTTCATTTCCAATGAAGTATTTGGTCCTTTGAGCCTGGTATATCAATTGCCTCCTCTTCTAGGTGCAATTTTGCCAAGTGTCTTATTTGCAGGTGTCGCGGCATTTTTATTGAGGCGTTAATCCCATTACACGATTACGCGATTACGCCCATTTCGCTTAGCCATATATAGTTTGTCGTCAGATGCTTTCATCCATTCTTTCCAGCCAAGAATGGATGCAACTTCAGTTACACCTATGCTAATAGTCACAGGATGATTTGCTATTAATGGTAACTTTTCAACATCAACACGAATCATTTCTGCTTGGTGTTGTGCTCTAGACAGCTCGCTTTCCGACATCAATATCAAGAACTCTTCTCCCCCCAACCGAAACAGTTTGTCGTTAGTGCCAATTATCGAAAGTAAAAATTGTGACAATTTCACTAAAACCTCGTCACCAACATCATGACCATAGGTATCATTTATACTTTTAAAGTGATCCACATCTAAAATACAAAGCGTCGATAAGCTGTTGTCTAAGTGATGTTGATCTATAGCAATATTGAGGTTTTTAACTAAAGAAACTCGGTTAAGTGCTCCTGTTAGAGGATCAGTGATTAGCTGTTTTCGCAACCGGTTCTGATAGTCGGCAATTTCTTTTGTTGAGATATAAATAAAAAAACTTACCCCCAATAAAACCGCTGTGAAACGAACGTAAACGTCAAAATCCAATGAAAACCATGCCGTAAACGCTAGACTTAAAACAAGAACACCACTTGCATATTTAGCCTTATCTAATGGCAGAGTAAAATATACCGCAAAAATAGCCAAATATGACCAAAACGAGCCAACAACGCCTAAGGTCAATACAGCATTGGCACACCCAAGAGTAATTGCCGGTGCAATAACAAAGAAATTCAAAGCAAGAGAATACTTTCCACGCCACCCTAACCACGCGTTATATAAACATAGCAACGAAATACTCACTACTAACACGCCACTAATCAAACGATTTTGGATGAAATTGTTAATACCAAACGGTAACAGAATAACAAAGGCAACAATAGAAACGCCAAAGGCTGATTTTATGAGAAAATCCGCTCCATCTAACCATTTATTAGTCCTGCGAAAAAAATTTAAAATTCTCAATTTAGAAATTTCATCTCCGACAATTTGCTTATTATTGTAGATTATTTAAATATTAGCGTATTTATG
>CAYUZL010000455.1:0-3375 GCA_964449725.1 uncultured Alteromonas sp.
GCTCAAGGAGCTGTGTTTCCTAACCCTAGCGGCAGGACAATTAATGGCGTTGACATTAACATTACCGTGGCGATGGATTTAGAGCCTGAATATGTAGCGGTATCCGCCGACAGCACAACAGCCTACATTAGCATGCAAGAAAATAACGCTATGGCTGTGGTAGATTTAACGACAGATACCTTAGTTGATGTAAGAGGGCTAGGATTTAAAGACTGGAGCCAATATCTCATTGACGCGTCAGACAGAGATGGCGGTATTAATTTGCAGCGTTATGACAATTTGTTCGGCATTTATCAACCGGATACCATTGCGACTATTCGTTGGCAAGGAGCTGATTTTATTGTTACAGCCAATGAAGGTGATGCAAGAGAATACTTTTTTGATGTAGCGGATGAAAATGCCTGTACAGCAGCCAATGGTTTAGATTTTGATGACGATGATGGGTGTTTGTCTTACACCGATGAAATTCGCGCCGAAGATTTAACGCTAGAAGCCACCGCTTTTACCAATGTGAACAATGACGATGATGATCTTGGCCGATTGCAAGTCACTACAGAGTTAGGCGATGGAAACGGCGACGACACCTATGAAGAGTTATATACCTTTGGTGGCCGTTCTTTCTCTATTTTTGATGCAAATGGTACGCTAGTTTTTGATTCCGGCGATGATATTGTTCGTATTACCTCAGCAGTACATGGAGAAGCATTCAATAATGATGAAGACGAAAATGAAGGTGATACTCGCTCTGACGCCAAAGGCGCAGAACCTGAAGCCTTAGCCATAGGTGAAATTGACGGTAGTACTATTGCCTTTATTGGTTTAGAACGTATGAGCGGTATTTTGGCGTATGATGTGACGAATCCTTTTAACGTGTCTTTCTTACATTATTTCTACAATCGGGGCTTGGTAGAAGGTGCTGATATAACGGGAGACTTGGGGCCGGAAGGAATGGCATTTATTCCCGCTACAGATAGCAGTGCAGCTAGGCTTATCGTTGGCAATGAAATTTCTGGTTCTGTGTCAGTGTGGGAAGTTAGCGCTCAATAAGTTTCGAGTGACTTCAATTTAAGCAAGAAGAATACGATTTAAAGAAGCCATAAATTTTTATGGCTTCTTTTGGTTTACTTCAAAGGGACATAAATATCAGTCAATAGGTCGCATTCGTCGACATCATGAATAAAGTTCAGGTGTTATTGAAAACCTCATATCAAAAAGTAACTTTCACTTTTTCATTGCTTTTACTGCTTGTGGGCTTTCCGCTTTTAAAAAAGGCCCTAATATATATTTAGGACCTTTGTTTTTCGTACTTTCAAGTTACTTAAGGGTCAAGAATGGTTCAGATTTACTGAACAGAACAAATCTCAAACCGTCTGATTTCAAAGTCAGATCCTTCATTGACCGTTATAAATGAATCTCCGCGAGTAAACCCTGGAATACTATCCAATACGCGACTGAAACTACTCGTTGATTCATCTTCATCTTCAAACACAATAGTGCCTTGAAATCTCCAAACTTGTGAAATACTGTCTTGTCCAGGACCGTCGCCTCTTCCTCTATCAGTAGTATCGATTTGAGTAACTTCAACATAAGAGTTATTATTCAACAAACATGCAATATTCGGATCATCTGGAACAGGGTTGGCGTCCTGAACCTCAAATACTCTATTTCCGTCAATTGCTAGGTTGTCTATGGCTATATCACCCAAAAAACCACCATTTGCAACGGCTCTTATTCGGACACGGATATTGCCTGAAAAACGTGATAAATCAATTGTTGCTTTCCTCCATGCAGCGGTAACACTTCCTTGTTGTTGTCCAGTAATAGAGAACACCTCGTTTTCCCAACGATTATTGTGGAATACGTCTACATACAAGGTACCTATGTTATTTCCGAACATATGATAATCAAAAATTACTCTTCGATTATTTCCACTTACTAATATCCTCGTTAAACTAGCATCGTCACCTCGGTCAAACGCACTGCCTCTGGATGTTTCGAAATATATGTAATTATTTCCCGATGCAGCTCTTGATGGGCCCGTTGAACCTCCAGCTCCTGTAGGTGTTCTGTTTGAGCGCACACTCCAATCGATACCATCATCAGAGCTGTTTTCCCAAGGAGAAAAGTCGGTTTCAAAGTCAGCAAAAGTCATGACGCTGTTATTATTTAACCGATTAATATTGACATTATTTCTTCTAAGTTGATTAGGTACTCCTGGACCTCCGTCTGGTCCTGTCAAATAAATATCTAAATCCCCGTCGGCATCAAAATCAATTGCATCTGCAGATAATAACTGAGGGAAGTTACCACCTAATATAGCGGGCGAATTAAACATATTATTTGGGTTTCCATTGTTCGACCACACAGCTGCATCTCCAGAAATAGATGCGGCAAAAATATCTACGTTACCATCTGAATTAAAATCACCTAATTCTACATCGTAGATCGTACCAATATTATCATTGGTGGAGTTAACATCTTGCAATCGAAAGCTACCAGCATTAGATGGCGTATTAATTAGTACATCTACATTGTTACTTCCAGCAATAACGAAGTCGTCAAAACCATCTCGGTTAAAATCAAATGCTTCTCCTGTAAGGCCACTAGTGAAATTAGTTGAACTTTGAGAAAAGTTTGCTCTTCCATCATTAATATATAACTGAGAGCGATTGCTTTCGTTCACCGCAATAAAATCTAAGTCATTATCGCCCTCAATGTCTAGAAAAAATACGTCATGAGTCGATACTCCTCTTGGGGCTACAAATCGCTCGGAGAATCGAAATAAATTCCCGTCATCGTTTAAAAAGACGGTTACTTCTGCGCCAACATTTAAATTGGTGCAACCTGATCCTCTTGTTCTGCCGGTTACCGCAAAGTCTACATAACCGTCGTTATTAAGGTCTCCAGCGGCTATATCATCAGCACAATAGTTTACAGTTAGTACTTGATCTGGGAGCAGAGTATCAAACCATCGACTTTGAGGGTTATTCCCAATTCCGCGATTATTATAGAAGATTTCTATGTTACTGGAGCTTGATTCCGTCCTACTCGTCCTTATCAAGTCAGGATAGTTGTCGTTATTTAAATCAATAAGATCAGAATCATAGGTAGTCGCATTTGTACTTCTAGAAGGGAGTGCAAGAACACTGAATTGGTTGTTTTGCGCATTGGCAAAACGAATAACCATCCCAGGAGTGTTACCGTTCCCAGTAGAGTTTGAATCAAAGATGTCTTGAGTTCCGTTTTGATCTATATCAGCAATATGCGCGTCTTTTGTTCTATCAGTATTGTTACTGCCGACGGCTGAAGAAGTATTTGAAAAGTTAACAGTTTGTGCAGAAATAAAAGTAGGTGAAATTAAACCTAGCATTCCGC
>CAYUZL010000456.1:0-6165 GCA_964449725.1 uncultured Alteromonas sp.
TATATAATTTTGATTTTTTTAATTGCTGGAGGAAAAGCATATTAAAGGCACTAACAACAAGGCTCAGGGTGCAAAAGACAAAGCCCGAATAAATGAAGAGATAACGGCTACGGAAATCCGTTTAATTGCAAAAGATGGTAGTCAAGCAGGTATCGTTTCTTTGGCCGAAGCATTAGAATCGGCGTTTGAAGCAAGTCTTGATTTAGTCGAAATTAGTCCGAACGCTGAGCCACCAGTGTGTAAAGTAATGGATTACGGAAAGTTCATTTTTGAGAAGAGTAAAGCTCAAAAAGAACAAAAGAAAAAGCAGAAGCAAATTCAGGTCAAGGAGATTAAATTTCGTCCTGGCACTGATGAAGGCGATTACCAGGTAAAACTGCGCAACCTGCGTCGCTTTCTCGAAGGGGGTGATAAAGCCAAAGTTACGATCCGTTTCCGCGGACGTGAAATGGCTCACCAAGAGATTGGCATCGAACTACTAAAACGTGTAAAAGCGGATTTAGAAGAAGTTGCTATTGTCGAGTCTTTTCCTCATAGAGTAGAAGGTCGACAAATGATCATGGTTATGGCCCCAACCAAGAAGCAGTAATGGTTTAAAGTTTTCGTCACTGCACATGTCGAAACACCTTGCTGCATAATTTTAATGACTGATACCGACTGCACGGTAAAGGTTGATATTAACAATGCGGAGTTTTAGCAATGCCTAAAATGAAAACAGTAAGCGGAGCTGCAAAACGTTTTAAAAAAACGGGTTCAGGTCGCTTTAAAAGCAAACAGTCTCACTTGCGTCATATTTTGACCAAGAAGAGCTCTAAGCGTAAACGTCACTTACGTGGCAAAAAATTGGTACATGCAGCTGACACTAAGTTAGTTCAACGCATGTTACCTTACGTTTAAGCATAGGAGACTGAATAATGGCTAGAGTAAAACGCGGCACGGTCGCACGTGCACGTCACAAGAAAGTCCTTAAACAGGCAAAAGGTTATTACGGTGCTCGCAGTCGCGTATATCGCGTTGCGGTACAAGCTGTAACTAAAGCAGGTCAATACGCATACCGTGACCGTCGTCAACGTAAACGTCAATTCCGTCAATTGTGGATTGCGCGTATTAACGCTGCGGCTCGTCAAAATGGTTTGTCTTACAGCCGTTTCATTAACGGTTTGAAAAAGGCATCTGTAGAAATTGATCGTAAGATACTCGCTGATATCGCTGTTCACGACAAGACTGCATTTACTGCACTTGTTGAAGCCGCGAAAGGCGCGTTAGCTTAAATATAACGAATATAGCTTAAGTTCTTAGAATGCGGCGAGCCAGGATGTGCTCGCCGTTTTTCTTTATTGGAAGAGTGTTTTCTTGTCAGATCAGGTAAAATACACACCAAAGAAAATATTCTTCCAATGAAACAGACTAGCCCCCCTTCATAACTTAGTGGTGGGGACTGAAAAACTGAACGAAAAGGGTTGTGATAACAATGGAGCTTGACGCAATAGTCAGCGAGGCGAAATCGCGTATCGATGCGGCAGAAGATGCAGCGACACTTGACGCCGTTCGCGTTGAATTTATGGGTAAAAAAGGGCGTTTAACTGACCTGTTAAAAGGGTTGGGGAAAGTATCAGCTGAAGAACGCCCAGTAGTTGGTCAGAAAATTAATAAGGCTAAACAAGCAATCCAAGCGGCGATTAGTGAAAAAGGCGATGCATTAAAAAAAGCAGCCTTGAATAAACAGCTTGAAGAAGAATCTGTTGATGTAACATTACCCGGTAGAACAGAAAATCCGGGCAACTTACATCCTGTAAGTCGTACTATAGAACGCATTGAATCCTTTTTCGGCGACTTGGGTTTCGTAACCAAAACAGGACCTGAGATTGAAGACGGGTTTCATAACTTTGATGCGCTCAATATTCCAGCAAATCACCCAGCTCGAGCCGATCACGATACCTTTTATTTTAACCCAGATATGATGCTAAGAACGCAAACATCGGGTGTTCAAATTAGAACAATGGAAGCTAAAAAACCGCCGTTGAGAATTATTTCTCCGGGCCGAGTTTATCGCAACGATTACGATCAAACCCATACGCCAATGTTTCATCAGGTTGAGGGTTTGATGATAGACAAGGATGTGAGTTTTGCTCATTTGCGTGGCATTATTCACGATTTCCTTCAGCACTTTTTTGAAGAATCACTACAAGTGCGTTTTAGACCGTCCTATTTCCCTTTTACCGAACCTTCTGCGGAAGTTGACGTTATGGGTAAAAATGGCCAATGGCTTGAAGTGTTAGGGTGTGGAATGGTCCATCCTAATGTCTTAAAAGCCGTTAACATCGATCCTGAAGAATACACTGGTTTTGCTTTTGGTATGGGCGTAGAGCGCTTAACCATGTTGCGTTATGGCGTAACCGATTTACGTGCATTTTTTGAAAATGATCTTCGTTTCCTAAAACAGTTTAATTAAGCGGTCTTGTAATGAAATTCAGTGAAAATTGGTTAAGAGAGTGGGTCAATCCAAGTTTATCAACCCATGATTTAAGTGAACAACTTAGCATGGCTGGCTTAGAAGTTGATGGCGTTGAAGCGGTAGCGGGTGATTTTTCAGGTGTTGTTGTTGGCGAAGTCGTGGAATGCGGCCAACACCCAAATGCCGACAAACTACGAGTAACTAAAATCAACGTGGGAGCCGATGAGCTTCTCGATATCGTTTGTGGTGCCCCCAACTGCCGTTTAGGTATCAAAGTTGCTGTTGCCGTTGTTGGTGCAGTATTACCGGGTGATTTTAAAATTAAGAAAGCTAAACTACGTGGAGAGCCATCTTTTGGCATGTTATGTAGTTTTTCAGAGTTAGGTATTAACGATGACCACGACGGCATTATTGAACTGCCTGATGATGCGCCTATTGGCGACGATATTCGTGATTACTTAGGGTTAAACGACAGCGCAATTGAAATTGACCTGACTCCTAACAGAGCAGATTGCTTAAGTTTACGTGGTATCGCGAGGGAAGTAGGTGTACTTAACAACCTTGATGTTACTTCACCTGACGTTGTGGCTGTTGAAGGGACAATTGACGATGTTGTTGGTGTAACACTGACTCATGGTGAAGGTTGCCCTCGGTATTTAGCGCGAGTGATTAAAAATGTTGATGTGTCTAAAGCTAGCCCGTTATGGCTAACAGAAAAACTAAGACGCAGCGGAATAAGAAGTATCGATCCTATTGTTGACGTGACCAATTACGTGTTACTGGAATTAGGTCACCCGATGCACGCGTTCGATTTAGCCGCAATTAAAGGCGACATTAATGTTCGCTTAGCCAATGAAAACGAAGAGTTAGTGTTACTTGATGAGTCAAACGTTAAATTAAACGCTGATACCATGGTTATTGCTGACGACGAAAAAGCGCTGGCTATCGCGGGTATTTTCGGTGGTTTACATAGCGGTGTAACCAAAGCGTCAAAAGATATTCTATTAGAGAGTGCTTTTTTCGCACCTGATGCTATTGCGGGTAAAGCAAGACAATATGGCTTACATACAGATGCGTCGCACCGTTATGAGCGAGGTGTTGATTCTGAATTACAAGCAACCGCGATGGAAAGAGCTACAGCGCTTATCTTATCCATTTGTGGCGGTGACGCTGGACCCGTTACAGAACAAGTCCATGCTGGTTTGTTGCCAAAATCTAAGCAAGTTGTACTAAGACAATCTCGGTTACATCGTGTAGTTGGCCAGTCTTATGATGTTGATACCGTCACTAATTGCTTAACGCGATTAGGTATGGATGTCACGTTCTCTAATAATGAATGGACAGTGGTTGCGCCAAGTTATCGTTTTGATATAAAAATCGAAGAAGATTTAATAGAAGAAGTGGTTAGAGTGTGCGGCTATAACAATGTACCGAATATAGCGCCGTTAGCACAGTTGAAAATGACCGATGCGTCTGAAGCTGTTCGCTCAACTCAATCTATTAAGTCATTGCTTCTAGCTAAAGGCTATCAAGAAGCCATTACGTATTCCTTTGTTGACCCAAAAATTCAAAGCGCACTGTTCCCTGATATTAAAGGGTTTGTGCTGCCACATCCAATATCGTCAGATATGTCGGTTATGCGTGTCAGTTTGTGGCCTGGGCTACTTGGCGTTACGTCTTACAATCAAAAACGCCAACAATCGAGAATTCGATTGTTCGAAACTGGGTTGCGCTTTGTACCTGATGAGAGTCAGCCTCAAGGTGTATTACAACAAAATGTTTTGGCAGGTGTTATTGCTGGAAACCATGCAGATACAAATTGGAATAGCGATGACCGTGCAGTGGACTTTTTTGATGCTAAAGCGGATGTAGAAGCATTATTAAAAGGTACCGACAAGGTTAACGACATTGATTTTGTTAGAGCTGAACACTCAGCGTTACACCCAGGTATGTCTGCAAAGGTTATGCTAGAGGGTAAAGAAATAGGATGGTTAGGTGCAATACACCCAGAATTTACCAAGCTATTGGGCGTGTCTGGACGTGTGTTTGTTTATGAGTTAACGTTAGACGGGTTGAAAGGTAGAAATTTACCTAGTGCTCAAGGGGTTTCACGTTACCCTGCAAACCGCCGAGATATAGCATTAGTAGTGAAAAATACGGTTCAAACAGGCGATTTACTTTCTTTTATTAGAAATCTTGGCGTAAATCAGTTAGTTGGCCTAAACTTATTCGATGTATACACAGGTGAAGGCATTGAACCAGGCTTTAAGAGCCTAGCATTGTCTTTGATTCTACAAGATGTTGATAAAACACTGGAAGACAGCGAAATTCAAAACGCTGTTGATAAAATAATTAGTGGGTTAGCATCTGAGTTTAACGCATCATTGAGAGAGTAATCTATGGCATTGACCAAAGCCGAGATGGCGGAACATTTATTCGAAAAGCTAGGAATGAACAAAAGAGATGCAAAAGATCTCGTCGAGTCCTTTTTCGAAGAGATAAAGCAGTCTTTAGAGTCTGGAGAGCAAGTGAAGTTGTCTGGCTTTGGGAACTTTGACTTACGAGATAAAAGTGAGCGGCCGGGTCGCAACCCGAAAACCGGTGAAGATATACCAATCAAAGCCAGAAGGGTTGTAACGTTTCGTCCGGGGCAGAAGTTAAAAAGTCGTGTTGAACACGCCGAGCCAAATGAAGACTAGTGACAAAACAAAAAGTTAAAATAGGGCTAGCGATTGCTAGCCTTTGTATTATTTCATTGTATGTTATTTATACCTTCTTAAAACCACAGGTTAATTATGCTGATTTGAGCCCATACGCGTTACTTGATGCGTTAGATGTTCAATTAGCTGTTCAGCAATCCCTCCGTGAAAATGCGCCTCAACAATTAGACAAGCAAATTAAACAAATTGTTAGTGTCGCAAAGAAAATGCCTTTACCCCCAGCTGATATTCGGTTTCTACGCAGTGATGATGCGAAAGACTATTTAGTTTTTCATGGTAAACGGGCATTATTTGATGAGTTGGTATCTGAACAATTTAAAACGTTAGGCACTATCAGCGAATTAAAACAGCGGTTCCCCGAAGCAAAGGATAAATTCAAAAAAGCTGATGAGATCCTATCGCAAAGAGATGTGTTGTTTGAGCAAATAGTTACAGGTTTTATCGACCAAGGCTTTACGCATCAACAAGCTCAGGCGCAAGCGAGGGCAGAGTGGTACAATCGATTCAAACTTGATGTTGTAAAGTAAGGAGTCAAGCACGTCGATGGGCCCGTTAATTATAGATTTTCAGTCTACACAACTCACCGAACACGAAAAAGTTCTATTACAACACCCTCTTGTTGGTGGCGTTATCTTATTTACTCGTAATTTTGAAAGCTCGCCACAACTTAAAACACTTACAGACACTATTTCCCAGTTACGCCCAGATTGTTTGATTAGTGTTGACCACGAAGGCGGTCGAGTGCAGCGCTTTAGAGGTGGTGAATTTACAAAGCTCCCCGCGATGGGAAATTTGAAGAGTACTCAGCACGCTTATGATTGCGGCGTGATTATGGCTTATGAGCTAAAGAGTCATGGTATTCACCTAAATTTTGCACCTGTGTTAGACAGAGACCTAGTGTCAAATGTGATTGGTGACAGAGGCTTTTCTGCCTATTCTGACGATATTGTTAAATATGCTAATCAACTAATTTGCGGCATGGATACGATG
>CAYUZL010000457.1:0-4325 GCA_964449725.1 uncultured Alteromonas sp.
TCTCGTGAAAGAATAGAACGAGAGATTGAACAATTTATTGTGATAGAAAGAGACGGAATGATCATTGGTTGTGCCGCACTCAATTTTTATCCAAATGATAATTGTGCCGAGCTCGCCTGCGTGGCAACACACAGAGAATATCGCGGTGGAAACCGTGGTGAACGCATACTAGAAGCCATAAAGTCTCGGACATTAGCAGAAGGGATAACCCGTTTATTCGTACTGACAACAGTCACGGCGCATTGGTTTTTAGAGCAAGGGTTTACTCCGGCGAACATTAATTCCCTTCCTCAAGGAAAACAAGAGCTCTATAACTTTCAGCGCAACTCCAAAGTATTTGATATGCAATTGTAAGCAAAAAGTACCATACAATTGCATATGCAATCCAAACGAAGGATAAGTCTTAAATCGTCTTATGTAGCACTACAAGTGTCAAGACCAGCACTGGAAAAGGGTCTAAAACCCTTCAGGCTTAACTGAAAATTCACCACTCAAATAATGCACAACCATACCTTTAACATAATCAACATCGGTTGATTTCAACCAGCTTACCGAACTACCATTTTCTGCATCAAGATAAGTTTGTCCCGCGTTTGGCGTGTTCACGCTAACGGAAATAAGGCTAGTTTCAATAGTCATTTTATCTTCAGGTATGGTTAACACTGCGGTAGACAATATATCCCATAAAAAATAGGTAAATTCATATGATGGAATAGCCGTTGTGGTTGCAGCCCAAAACTGGCCTACCAAATCGGAAACAGGCGTATTTTTTTCTGCTAGTGTGTGTAGTAATGATCTATCAACAGGAAAGGCATTTGTCGCATCTAAAGGCACCATACACACCTTTACACCACAAGAAAGTAAGTCTTTTGTTGCCTGAGGATGCCAGTAAGCATTCCATTCAGCGGTCCGGTTATGGTCGTGCATGGCAACGTTACCGTTAACTTCAACAGCACCGCCCATCCATACTACCTTCTCTACTTTCTCAATCAAATCAGGCCGTTCTTTCAAAGCTTGAGCGAGGTTAGACGCAGGCCCGGTCATTAAAACTGTTACGGGTTTATCACTTTGCTCTAGTTGTTTTTGAATAAACACATGAGCAGGCTCTGTACTAAGCGGAACGTCCTTTTCATCAGTGCGTAGCATGACAGGCATAGCGTGACACATTTTAGGCTGAGCTCGCCATTCAGGTGGAAACGGGTTCGGACCCGCTATGGTTCCTTCGCTAACAGGGACATGACTATTCCCAGTCATCGCCAGCAATTTTCTGGAACTGATTACAGCATCATCGGCATAACAGTCTGCAGGTGTGATAGTTACCCCTAACACGTTGATGTTAGGCATACGCACAAGTAATAAAAGAGAGAGTAAATCGTCTATTCCGCCATCGTGGTCAAATAGTACTGCTAGAGATTCTGAGGTTGGCATACATAGCCTTGTTACAAGTTGAATTTAAAAAAGAAAAATAAAGAAGAACTCGCATTGAAGAAACAATGCGAGTCATATACGAGTCATAACAATAATAACGGTTAAATACTGACTCGTTTATACGGACGATATTCAGCTAACCAAAATGTAGATTCAATTTTATCACGGAGTGTTTCGTCTGACATAGATAACGCCAACCCTTCATCAATTGCAACTTTACCGACAGCAAAAGCAATTTCTTTACTAAGTTGAGCAATATTACCTAAGCTCGGTAACAGTTCACCTGTACCTAAATTGGCAAGAGGAGAGCTATCAGCCAATGCATTACTCGCAGCCATTAACATGCCATCGCTAATTAATTTCGCTTTGCTTGCTAACACCCCTAAACCAATACCTGGGAAAATATAACTGTTATTACATTGGGCGATTGTGAAGGTTTCACCTTTATATTCTACTGGCTGAAAAGGACTTCCCGTTGCAATCACTACATTGCCATCGGTCCATTCAATGACTTGCTCGGGACGGGCTTCGACTTGTCTAGACGGATTACTCAATGGAAAAATAATAGGCTGTTCACAATACTTGCTCATGTTGCGCACAACGTCTTCAGTAAATAAACCGGGTTGCCCCGACACACCAATTAAAACATCGGGCTTAGCGCAGTTAACCACATCATTCAAACTGGCATATTCGCCACTAAAAGACCAACCAGTTAAATCGTCTTTACTTTGCTGTAACGCTTGTTGGAAGTCTCGTAATTCTTCCATTCCTTCGGTGACCAAGCCGTGGCGGTCAACCATAAACACTTGTTTGCGCGCTTCGGCGTCTTCCAACCCCTCTTTTACCATTTGTTGAATGAGCATTTCGGCGATACCACAACCAGCCGATCCTGCGCCAACAAAAACCACTTTCATAGTTGAAAGTTTACGGCATTTCACTTTACAAGCAGCAAGTATAGTGCCCAATGTGACCGCAGCTGTACCTTGAATATCATCATTGAAACAACAAATTTCCTCTCTGTAGCGTTTCAATATTGGCATTGCATTGGGTTGTGCAAAATCCTCAAACTGCACCATAACTTCGGGCCAACGCTTACGCGCTGCGCGAATAAAGGTGTCCACAAACTCATTGTATTCGTTACCGGTAATACGAGGGTGCCTTGCCCCCATATACATAGGGTCGTTTAATAACTTCTCGTTATTTGTTCCAACATCAAGCATCACAGGCATGGTGTACGCAGGACTAATACCGCCACATGCCGTGTATAAACTAAGCTTTCCAATAGGAATGCCCATACCTCCAATCCCTTGATCACCTAGACCTAAGATACGTTCACCATCAGTAACTACAATGACTTTTACTTTCTGCTTAGTCGCATTACGCAAAATATCATCAATGTGATGGCGGTTTTCGTAGGAAATAAACAAGCCCCGTGAACTGCGATAAATATCGGAAAACTGTTCACAAGCGTCACCCACTGTTGGAGTGTAAATGATAGGCATCATTTCATCGATATGATCGTGAATTAATCGATAGAAGAGCGTTTCATTGGTATCTTGAATGGCCCGCAAATAGATATGCTTATTTAACGTCTCGTCGAAACTGCAATATTGCATGTAAGCTCGATCTACTTGCTCATCAATAGTTTCGTATCTCGGAGGAAGCAAACCATTTAGGTTAAACGCCTCTCTTTCTCTTGACGTAAATGCACTGCCCTTATTTAGCAACGGCGTTTCTAATAACGCCGGGCCGGCATGAGGTATATATAAAAACTGATTATTATTTTTTGGCATTTTATCCTCATTTACATGTTAAAAAATATCACCCGACTCTTCGGATTTTTGATCTCCCAGTGTTGCCGGGTCAATAATATCTTCTTCTTTTACAAATTGCGTAGGCTCAGTGCCCCGACTAAAGTATTCAAACAGTGTGGTATGGTCACTGCGTCTAGTCAAGAGACCACTGCTTCTGTCTATCCGTACTTGAACAATATCCTCTGGCACAACAAAAGGCTGGCTGGTTTTATCAGCTAACACTTGTTGCATAAAACGAATCCATGCAGGTTGTGCTGCTTTAGCACCATCTTCCGATCCAATTAGACCATTACCAATCCAATTAAATTTCTCAGGATTTCGATTTACAATGTTTTGGTTCCTTGTCGCTCTGCCTAGTTGGCGGCTGGGGTCGTCAAACCCAACCCAAGATGTCGCTACAAGATTGTGAGAGAATCCACTAAACCAAGTATCTTTGGCATCATTTGTCGTACCCGTTTTCCCGCCTATATCAGTGCGTCCCAAAATATTTCTCGCTCGCCAGCCCGTGCCCAACCAATAGGTTTTCTTATTCCAATTTCCATTTGCTCTTACTGCCGTTCGCATCATGTCAGCCACTAAAAATGCTGTTTGTGATGAAATAACTTGAGGCGCTGAAATTCGCTCCTCTATATTCTCATCAAAACTGATACCTTCAAGTTCTGCGGCCAGCTGACTTTCTATATCTTGAATGTGTTCAACTTGTTCACATGGGCTACACGCCTCAACGGGTCTCGCTTTCCACAGCTCTTCACCCAGCTCATTTTCAATGTGAGAAATAAAATAAGGATTAATTAAAAAACCGCCATTGGCGATAACACTCATAGCACGAACAACTTCCAACGGTGAATGAGAGCCTGAACCAAGAGAGAGAGTTTCATCTCTGGGGATTTCATCTCTAAGAAAACCAAAGTTTGTTAAGTAATCTACGGTTTGATCAAGACCAACGCCCCTTAGCAATCGAATTGAAACCACGTTTTTCGACCGCCACAGTGCCTTTCGCATACGTATTGGACCATCGTACTCATTGGGAGAATTTTGCGGACGCCATGCCACGCCACTTCGCGCATTCCATTGGTTAATTGG
>CAYUZL010000458.1:0-3389 GCA_964449725.1 uncultured Alteromonas sp.
AATTTTATCTAGAGGCCGCGACGATTTCGATGCAAATTTTGAGTGGGCATATATTAGCTACAAAGCAACGGATAACCTGTCAGTCAATTTAGGTCGTTTAAGAGCACCCTTTTTCCGTTACTCTGATTCAGCAGATATCGGATTTTCATACCACTGGATCACAGCACCTGGTGCTGTTTATGACGTAGGTTTTACAAACCTGAACGGCGTACGTTTAGATTACAACAATTACCTTGGTGATTGGGAATATGCTTTACAAGCTGCATTTGGTACCTATGAAAGTGATTTCGCTGGCGGTGAGCTTAGTGGAAACAATACCGTTGTACTAACGGCTGAAGCAACCTATGAATGGTTCAAAATTAGGGGTGTATACGGTAGAGCTGACGCGACATTCGGAAACCCAACCATTGACGCAACCATTGATAGTATCGAAGCCATCTCTCCTGAATTAACAGAAGCACTTAGAGTAGAAGACGACGCAGGATTCTTTATTGGTCTTGGTTTAGAAGCTGACTTTTACAAATGGTTTATTGCTGCTGAGTTTACTCAAGTAGATCAAACAGCATCATTCGTTCCTACAGACGATGCTTTTTACATTACTGCTGGAGCTAGAATCGGTAAGTTTACTCCATCAATAACCTATGAAGAGTTAGATGGCGTAGCTGATATTGCTAACCAAGAAATTGTAAATCAATTCGCCGGTACGCCGTTCTTTGACCCGTTGAATGCAGTAAACATTGGTTTGCAATCGAACTCGTCCAATAAAGAAAGTCGTATCACTGCGGCAATTCGCTATGAATTCGATACCAGTATTGCGATAAAAGCCGATGTTAGACGCATAGACGATGACATCGACGACAATAACGACGTAACAATTGTTAGAGTAGCAGTCAACTACGTGTTTTAAATAAAACTGACTCCCTCTTTCTTACGGGGGAGTCATTTATTTACCTTTCCACATTTACTTTTTGTAAAAAATATACGCCCCTCACCATCTGCCCTCTACTATTTTTAATTTAAATACTTATCTAAAAAAACAGCGACTTTATTGAAGTATTCCATTCGATTTTTTTCATCATAAAAACCATGTGTTTCTTTAGGTTTTATGAATAATTCATAAGACTTATTGTTCTTATCTAAGGCTTTAATTAATGACTCTGCTTGAGTATAAGGTACTCTCCGATCTTTTTTCCCATGAGCTATCAAAATGGGCGCTTTTAAGGATTCAGTATGATTGACAGGAGAAAAAGAAGCTAAAATTTCGTAATCTTCTCCAATAGCACTATCAAGGTAATGCTCCCCCCATAGTAAATCAGGTATATCTCCTTTTTTACGCATAAGTTCTAAATCATAGACACCGGCATTAGTAACTACGCACTTAAATAGATTAGGTTCTAATATGGCTGACATAATCGCCGAATACCCTCCAAAACTTCCACCCATTGCACAAATTTTATCAGAATCAATTCGGCCTTGGCTTACAGCCCATTTAGTTCCTTTAATAATGTCGTTTTGTATGTCGCTCCCCCAATGACGATAACCAGACGCTTCGTAGTTGTTTCCATATCCACCAGAGCCTCTAAAGTTAACTTGCAGGACCGCATAACCTTGGGAAGCTAGCATTTGAGTTTCTGCATTATAATACCAATAGTCTCTTTCACCGTGAGGCCCACCATGTATTAAAGTGATTAAAGGTACTTTGATATTTTCAGGCGCGGTTAGAGGGTAGGTGATATATCCATGTATAGTCACTCCATCAAACGAATCAAAAGTAACTGGTTGGGTTTCTGAAAGTGTATTAATATCGATATGTTCATGATTGGAAACCAGCTGAGATAAGGCATTTTTTTCTGAATTAAACAAATAATATGTTCCAGCATCAATATCATTACGAACATAAACAACCCATAAATTACCGTCTTCTGATTTACTCGTTACAGTGACACTATAGCCCTGAAATGTTGCAAGTAATCGCTTAAAAATATTTGCATCTTCACTCCCTTTGTCCAAAATAACGTAAGATGGCCTACCATCGTCTATTCTGGCAGCGTACACATTATTTTTATCAGTTGTATAATTTACATTTGTTACATCAACATTGCTGTCAGTATAAATTTCTGAAACTAAGCCTGTATTTAAATTCATTTTGAACAACCCGTCTTTGTCTTGGCCTTTATTATCAATAAACAAAACACTCTGATCGTTATCCGATAATGCCAACGGAGTAAAAGACGAACCGACATCATTAGATATTTCTACCCATTTCTTGTCTTCATATTTAAATGTTACTTGCTTATAGTCCGCGGTTGTTCCAGTAACAAATTTTAGTTCGCCTTGTGCGTTCGTTAAAAACGAGGCATAAGGCACAGGTGAACGAGTAATAGCTCTTCCTAGCTTACCACTGTGTATATTGAGTTTGTGTATTGTAGGGAAAGAACCGCCATGATCAGACATCTGTGTTGAAGAGATCAAAATGTGCTTTTTGTCATCGGGCAACAAATGTAAAACTTCTGCCCACCCGAAAACGGCTTCTTTTTTATTTAACTTTGACCCGGTCGCTCTTTCTCCCGCAAGAAAGCCGTAAATCATTTCTGAATTTTTCCCAGTATAATCTATAGCAAATAATTCACCGTAATTTTTGGCTTGCGATTGCCAAGGCTCCCTATGCCATCTCTCAGCTACGATTCTTTTACTAGTGGCCCAATAAAACTCTCCAACTTCCTTCGAAGTTCCTAAACTAAAAGACCCCAAAGTTTCAAGTGAAACCGGGTCTAACACAAACAAACTTCTTCTACCTTTTATCAGAGCAATTAACCCAAGTTTTTTCCCATCAGGGGATAACTTTGCATCTTGATAAATATACTCTTTTGCAAAATCTGATGGCGATAATTGAGCCGAAAAACAATTCGGACAGAAAATAAGAATAAGGGAAAGAAAAAGAAAAATACGTTTCATATAAGCGCTCCATGCAAAAATTTTATTGTTAAATAATTTAAGTGTGCAGTTATTTACACACTTAAAAACCAGAGAATGAATTCAGGGTAAAATATAAATTGTAAGTAAAATTTACTTTTTATTATTTAGCTGAAAACCATCCTGTAATTGATAACCTAGCCTGAGTTGCATAAGGCGCAATGAAACTCACACTTTGCACATGCTCAACATCAAAGAGACTCAGAGAGTTTAAGCCTGGTATCCAAGAATCTCTTGGAGTTCCGTCGTTTTGAAAAAAATGCAGTAAGCCCCCCCAATCTGGATGCCATTCTTTGGTTAAGCTCATAACATAGGCAACTCTTCGCTTCTCACCTTGATGAATATCGTTATGGCGAGTTAAAAAATGTCCTGGCAAATAGCGAGTAGCCTGCATACTTGCCGATGCAATATCATCA
>CAYUZL010000459.1:0-3800 GCA_964449725.1 uncultured Alteromonas sp.
AAAAGTTGTGAACAGTCACAATTCGAGGAAGATCTGCCATTTTTGATACAAACTCACCAAATTCATGGTAAGTCCCCGCAACCTCTATGCGAATAGGCAGTTCGGTATAAAATTCTTTAGGCACTTCTTTTTGCCAGTTTAACAACTTAAATGTTAAACCAGAGCTTGTTCCCGCATAAGTGATATCGTCCAGTAGACCTGGAGTTTCATTGCTCGTCGGTAACGATTTCAGCATAGTAGAGAAGTCTTCTTCTATACTGCGCAATTGTTCTTGGTATCCAGCAAGGTTACTCGCGATTCGTGATTTCGCTTCGAACTTTAATTTAAGTTCACTTTCTTGTATTTCTGCTTGCTCCAAGTTGGGTAACTTAGGCGTTACTATTAAATAATAACTTAATGCACCAACTACAATAGCGACAAAGAAAGCGACGACAACTTTTACTTCAAAAGGCCAAATCGCAGCTTGCTCAAAGTCTAATTCGTTGAGTTCCTTTAGCTTGCTTACATCAAACTTCACTGAACTTGCTCCTTTTCAACATGGGCATTGCTATTTAGTCTAACTTTCAATCTAAACGTACTAACCGCGTCACTTGCACTGGTATCGGCAACGATTGACGATAACTCAGGGTTTACGAATACTTTACTGCTGTCTAATTGTCTCATGAATTCAGAAAGACGGTTATTTGAATCGCTAATGCCGTCAATTTCAATAACATTTGCATTACGTTGCATATTGACAAAAGAAACACCAGCTGGAATAAGTCTAACTAATTCATCCATTACAATTGGCGTTAAGTTTCGACTAAGTTGCAATTGCTCTATAAGTGACATCCGTTTTTCAATTTCTTCTTTACTGTCTTTGACTTTTTGAATTTCGCCAATGAGTGCGTCTAAGCGAGCAATTTCAGTTTGTAAAAATTGATTTCTAGCATTTTGATTACTAATTTGTTGGTCTATTGCTTGTCCAATTAGCCAAAATACAGTTGCACAAATAATGGCAGTAGTGGCTAGAATGACCAAGTAATCTTGTTTTTGTTTTTGACGAAGAGACTCTCGCCAAGGCAATAAGTTTACATGTGCCATGATGAAAAACTCCTAGTGGCTAAACCTGCGGCAATAGCGAATTGAGGTGCTAAGCTATTTATCAACTCTACATTGACGTTTTTTCCAACAGTAACATTTTTGAAAGGATTAAAGGCTTTTACATCCATATCTAAGTCTTTATTCAATGCACTAACTAACTCTGGTATACAAGCGCCGCCACCAGTAAGCAATAACTTTTCCGGGGAAGGGGAATGAGTTGTTGTTGTATACATTTGTACTGCGCGATTTATTTGTTGTAGACAATTTGCAAGAAAAATAGGGAGAGTGTCAGTTTTCCAAGAATCAGGTAAAGAACCATCGAGTAATCCTTTTTCAACATCTTGTTTTTCCATCATATGCATCATGGATATGTCTTGTAATAACATGTTCATTCCAAAGTTGTGTTCTTTGGAGTAAAGGACTTCATTATCTTTAACTATACTGACTTGTAATGCTGAAGCGCCCAGATTAATACAGCATATTTGACTCGATGATGATGTGTCGTAGAAGTGGGATATTGCATTACCAAGCGCATAACCCTCGACATCAACAACTTTGGGTTCGAAAGGAATTTCCCTTACTAATGTCAGGCGGCTATCGACAATGTCTTTGTGAGCAGCACTGAGAAGTATGTTGACTTTCCCTACGTGGGTGTTACTCGGACCAAGCTCTTCAAAATCGAGATATACTTCTTCTAGAGGGTAAGGAATAAGGCTGTCAGCTTCGATTTCAATTTGAGACTCTAATTCAAAATCCGTTTGACCCGGGTTCATATACACAATTTTGCTGATAACTGATGAACCTGACACTGCAATAACAACGTCTTTGAGCTTTGTTCTTAAAGATTTTTGGACCTTTCTAAGGGTTAGGCTAACCGCTTCAAAATCCTTTATTTCCCGTTCGGAGAACGCATCTTTGTTAATGAACTCGCATGCCATTGATTGAACAATGTATTCGTCTTTTTTCTTCTCGATGACCACGGCTTTAATAAAACGCGTTCCTATATCGAGACCAATCATCATTGGAGCTTTTTTGGACAGTAATCCTTTCATTTAAATACCGCTCTTTTGTGCTTGGGGGGGCCAAGTCTACATTATTTTGGTTTTTTCCAACTTTTTGGGTTTTATTAACCAACTGTATGTATAGAATATACACATTGTTGCAACATTACACGGCATTCGTCAATTCTGTGAAGTATTTTAAAGCACTTTTTATTTTTGTTCTGGTGAGTTTTGTGGTTGGTTTAGCTACACTTTTTGGTTTGTATCGATATATTGAACCAGATTTACCTAGTGTAGATGTGCTAAAAGAAGTTCGGCTGCAAACACCGATGCGTATTTACACTTATGATGGCAAACTTGTTTCGCAATACGGTGTTAAACGGCGAATTCCTGTTCAATTGGATGAGGTTCCAGAACAGTTAATACAAGCCATTGTTGCAACTGAGGACAGTCGTTTTTATCAGCATATAGGCATTGATCCGATTGGGTTAGTTCGAGCGGCAATTAACCTTGTTATTACCGGCGAAAAACAGCAAGGGGCGAGCACTCTTTCTATGCAGTTGGCTCGTGGTTTTTTCTTATCTAGAGAAAAGACATATATAAGAAAAATAAAAGAAATTTTTATTGCGTTACATATGGAAAGTGAACTCAGTAAAGGTGAAATTCTTGAACTTTATTTAAATAAAGTAGAATTAGGGCATCGCTCATTTGGGGTTGGGGCGGCAGCACAAGTTTATTATGGAAAACCTCTAAAAGATTTAACCCTTGCTCAAATTGCCACAATAGCAGGTTTACCTCAGGCGCCCTCGGTGTTGAATCCAATTAGTCGACCGGAGCGTTCAAAACAGCGTAGAAGAATTGTTTTATTGAGAATGTTAGATGAAGGTTTTATTGATCATGAACAATTCACACAAGCTGTAAATGCGCCAGTGACAGCAAAGCGCCATGGTGCTGAAATTGAGGTTGATGCCCCCTATTTAGCCGATATCATTTATACGGAAATGGTTGGCTTATATGGCAAAGAAGAAGCTGAAACAGGGGGATACCAAGTTTTTTCTACAGCGACTTCATCTATGCAGTTAGCCGCGCAGCAAGCGACTATTCGCAATTTACACGATTATGATGAACGACATGGTTACCGAGGCCCTAATGGATACCTTTGGAATACGCCAATTGCGGAAGAGAGCAATGGCGAGAGCAATAATGATGAGCAGTTACTCACAGAGACGCCACCTGATGAAGAAATCATAGAATATTTACGCACTGTTCAAAATGTAACACCACTGGTTTCCGGAGTAGTTACTCGGGTTGAAGAACAAAGTATTAGTGTTTTAGTAAGTTCGGGTGAACGTATTGCCATATCGTGGGAAGGTCTTGATTGGGCGAGGGAATATATTACTGATAGCCGCCAAGGCAATGCCCCAAAACGCGCTGAAGATATTTTGAATGAAGGCGCGATTGTTTGGGTCCGTCAGCAGGAAGGGCAATGGCGCCTTTCACAACTACCTAAAGTCAGCGGCGCTTTTGTGGCTATCGACCCCCGTAATGGGGCTGTACAAGCTGTTGTTGGTGGTTATAGTTATTACCAGAGTCAATTTAACCGAGTTACTCAAGCTAAAAGGCAAATTGGTTCGAATGTGAAACCTTTTGTCTATGCTGCAGCATTAGATAGCGGGTATACAGTTGCAAGTGTGATAAACGACGCACCAATTAACC
>CAYUZL010000460.1:0-5960 GCA_964449725.1 uncultured Alteromonas sp.
GTGTAGGCCTAGATAAATTTAAGGTTTCAGCATTTTCGGTAAAACAAAGTAAAACATCGAGTTCAGCTAGCGCACTGGCGGTTTGAATTAGATTACTTAACTGAGGCAAAAATACGTCGAACAATTCGTCATAGAGTCTTTTTTCTAACGCTAACGCGCGGCCTTGGCTATTTAATACTTTGTCTTCGTGTTCTTTTAGTTCAGGTAAAATGTAGCGCTCGACATTTTTTAGGGTTTGCCTGCGTATGTATTCCACTGGGATTTGGTCGGCACTGGCGCGGCTGGTTTCAATGTAAAAGCCATGGACTTTGTTATAGCCTACTTTCAAAGATGAAATACCTGTACGGGTGCGCTCTCTTTCTTCCAGTTCTTTTAAATAATCCGTTGCCCCTGTGGCTAAATCTCTTAACTCATCTAACTCGCTGCTGTAACCATCAGCAATCACTCCACCATCACGCAGCACTACGGGAGGGTTGTCAATTATCGCGCGCTGCAACAATTTGCATAAATCAGGGTATTCGGCAATCTCGAGTTTGCTTTGGCGTAGAACGGGAATGTCGTGATTTTCTATTAATTCACCCAGCAATACTTGTAATTGAGGTAAATGGGACAGAGCAAATTTGAGTTTTGCGAAATCTCTTGGGCGGGCAGAGCGCAAAGCAAGTCTAGCCATGACCCGTTCAATATCGCCAATATGACGAAGCTGTTCTTGCAAGTCAGGGTAATTTTGGTCCATCAAGCATTGAATTGCATCGTATTGCTGATTCAATTTTTCGTGGCTCGTGGTGGGGTTGTGGATTTTTCTTTGCAGTAAACGGCTGCCCATAGCCGTTTTCGTCTCATCTAATACTGAAAAAAGCGTATGACTTTGCGAGCCTGACAAATTCTGCGTTAGCTCTAAATTTCTGCGGGTTGCTGCATCTAAGTGGATACGTTGTTCAGAACGTTCCACGGTCAGCGAACGCAGGTGGGGTAAATTCGCTCGTTGAGTATCTTTAACGTATTGTAAAATGCAGCCCGCTGCGCCAATGGAAAGAACTTCATTGGTAACACCGAAGCCATCTAGTGACGCAACATTAAATTGGTTACAAAGTTGGGTAGAGGATGTGTCAGCATCAAACTCCCATTGTGGTCGTCGCCTTAAGCCGTTTACGTGATTAACTAATGACACATCGGCGAAGTCGTCTGGGTATAACAATTCTGCGGGGTTTAAGCGCTGAATTTCCGTTAGAAAACTATCTGTATCACGGCATTCTGTAATGGTGAAACGACCCGATGAAATATCTAACGATGCAATACCAAACTGTGTTCCAGAATAGGTAAAAGCGCACAATAATGATTCTTTTGTTTCTTCTAACAGCGCTTCGTCAGTGACGGTTCCTGGGGTAACAATACGTTGTACTTTGCGCTCTACTGGGCCTTTACTTGTTGCAGGGTCACCAACTTGTTCGCATAGTGCTACGGATTCGCCCATTTTTATTAGACGGGCTAAGTAACCTTCTACTGCATGGTAAGGCACACCTGCCATTGGAATAGGCTCACCACCAGATTTACCTCTAGCAGTTAACGAGATATCAAGTAACGACGCGGCGCGTTTAGCATCATCGAAAAACAACTCGTAAAAATCTCCCATCCGATAAAATAAAAGTATGGAAGGGTGTTCTGCTTTTATCGCCAGGTATTGGCGCATCATAGGTGTATGAGTATCAGGTGATGTCTTAGGCATAAGTAGGTGGTTTGGGTATTCTAGTACACATGTTAGTATTTAGATTAATGGTACCACCAATTCTCAGGAGACTCATCTTAGTGTCTACAAATGATGGATATACGCGTCAAGTTACAACACTGGCTAGGTTACTTATGCAGCAAAAATGGACGGTTACTGCAGCGGAAAGTTGTACTGGCGGCGGCGTGGCAAATGCCTTTACTTCTCTTTCGGGGAGCTCAGCTTGGTTCGAACAAAGCTGGGTAACCTATAGTAATAAAGCAAAAGCGACCTTACTTGATGTACCTGAAAGTGTGCTAAATGAATATGGTGCGGTATCGGCGCAAACAGTAGAGGCCATGGCAAATGGCGCAGCAAAAAACGCCAGCGCTGACGCTGCAATTGCTGTTAGTGGTATTGCAGGCCCCGGTGGCGCAACGGAAACCAAGCCAGTTGGTCTTGTATGGTTCGGTTTTTATATAAAAGGCTATGTTTATAGCGATAAGATGCTGTTTAAAGGCGATAGAGAAGCCGTTCGATGCCAAGCAATCCAATATGGATTAGAGAAACTCAACCAAGGTCTGGTTGCTACGCTACAATAACTTCGTCATGCTTTGAGCATAAAGGTTTTCAACATTAACCTTCAATTTACTGTTTACAACTGTATGGCTATACAGTACATTTACTGTATTGAATTTTTCAGCATTTAAATAAAACGAGACTATCCGTGGACGATAATAAATCAAAAGCTCTTTCTGCAGCGCTTGGTCAAATTGAAAAGCAATTTGGTAAAGGCACAATCATGCGTCTTGGTGATAACCAAGCGATGGATATTGAATCTATTTCAACGGGGTCGTTGAGCATTGATATCGCTTTAGGTATAGGTGGTTTACCTTGTGGACGAATTGTAGAAATTTATGGTCCAGAATCGTCAGGTAAAACAACTTTAACCTTGCAAGTTATTGCTGAGGCTCAAAAGAAGGGTAAAACCTGCGCGTTCGTTGATGCGGAACATGCACTTGACCCAATATATGCTGGGAAATTGGGTGTAAATATAGATGAATTACTTGTTTCTCAGCCTGATACCGGTGAGCAGGCGTTAGAAATTTGCGACATGTTGGTTCGTTCAGGTGCGGTTGATGTAGTGATTGTGGATTCCGTTGCAGCCTTAACACCAAAAGCTGAAATTGAAGGCGACATGGGTGATAGCCATGTTGGTTTGCAAGCGCGATTAATGTCTCAAGCACTACGAAAGTTGACTGCTAACATTAAAAAGACCAATACCTTGTGTATATTCATCAACCAAATTCGAATGAAAATTGGTGTGATGTTTGGTTCGCCAGAAACCACTACAGGTGGTAATGCTCTGAAATTTTACTCCTCAGTTAGATTGGATATTCGCCGTATTGGTGCGATTAAAGATGGTGATGAAATCGTAGGTAACGAAACACGAGTTAAAGTTGTCAAAAACAAAGTTGCGCCACCGTTTAAGCAAGCTGAATTCCAAATTTTATATGGCGAAGGGATCAGTAAAGAAGCTGAACTCATCGATTTAGGTGTAAGCCAGAAATTTGTAGAGAAAGCCGGTGCTTGGTATAGCTATAACGGCGACAGAATTGGCCAAGGAAAAGCAAACGTTGTACGTTTTATGCGCCAGAATCCTGAAATAGCCAATGAACTAGAAGGGCGTATTCGCGACGCGCTTTTATTGTCTAAAACCATTTCTGAAGATGTGGAAGAAGACAAAGAATAACCTTTTCGCAATAGGAACTTCCCCGTTCCACTTTGTAGCCCGCTTGCCCTGCGGGCTTTTTTATTTGTATGTGTTATATTCATTCTCAGCTATTTTTTATACTCACTGACAATGCATTTAATTTCCGCTAACCAACTTACTTGTATAAAACGAGACAGAGTCCTATTTGAAAATCTACATTTAGATGTTACTCAAGGTGAAATTGTACATGTGATCGGTGAAAATGGAGCCGGTAAAACCAGTTTATTACGCATTCTTGTTGGTTTAGCGTTACCGTCCACCGGTGAGATCTACGTACAAGGAAATCCCCTTACTGAAAATCCTGAGGTGCTCCATAAAATACTGGTTTTTATTGGCCATAAGTCGTCCATAAATGGGCAGTTAACTGCAGTCGAAAATACCCTATTTTGGTTAAAACAGCAGGGTGTTGAAGGAAATAATGATGAAATTGAGCGGGTATTATCGCAATTAGGCCTAGCCGGAGTGGATGATATTCCCGTCAATGCACTTTCAGCAGGACAGCAACGCAGAGTCGTGCTAAGTCGTTTATGGCTAAAGCCCAATGCTAAATTATGGGTGTTAGATGAGCCATTCACGGCGTTAGATAAAAGTGGTATTGAAGTTATAAATCGCCGCATTCATCATTTCGTTGAACAGGGCGGGACTGTTGTTTTGACGTCACATCAACCTTTAAAGGTACATGAAAAAATACGGAAATTCGTATTGGAGTACCGGTTTTGAATTTAGTTAAACGTGTTTATCAAGGGCTAATTGTAAGGGAGTTTACCCTAGCTATCCGCCAGCGAGGGGAAGTGCTTCAGCCTCTTTTGTTTGTCCTTATGGTAGTCACCCTTTTTCCTATTGCCATTAGTCCGTCGCCAGCCCTTTTGAGTCGCATTGGTCCCGGTGTTATCTGGATTACAGCTATATTGAGTACATTACTCAGTTTAGAGCGTATTTTTCGTGATGACTTTATTGATGGCTCTCTAGATCAAATGCTCCTAAGTGGGATCCCAATCTCATTAATTACGTTCGGTAAAGTGCTTTGCCATTGGCTAATTACTTTTTTGCCCCTGTTAGTAGTGACACCCATTTTTGCCTTATTGTTTAATATAGACGGTCATAGCCAAACGATACTGCTAATAACCTTACTGCTTGGCACGCCAGTTTTATCCATGTTAGGTGCTATTGGCGTTGCGTTAACATTAAAGGCAAAAAATGCCGTGTTAATATTGTCACTGCTGCTAGTACCTGTTTTTATTCCGTTATTAATTTTTGCCACGTCTGCTATTGAAAATGCAGAAGCTCAATTACCTTATTTGCAACAACTTGCTATCATGGGTTCAATTCTATTATTTACCTCTGCGATTGCGCCATTTGCAATCGCCTATGCTTTAAAGATAAGTCAAGACTAATGTGGAAATGGTTACACTCATACGCGAAAACTGAACGTGTGTTTACTTTATGCAATGGCCTATGGCCGTTCTTTTTATGGCCATCGTTTGTACTCATTTTAATTGGTTGCATTTGGGGGCTGGGTTTTGCACCTAAAGATTACCAGCAAGGTGATGCATTTCGAATTATCTACATTCACGTGCCTGCCGCGCTACTCTCTATGGGGATATACACCACTATGGCAGTGACAGCCTTAGTGGGATTGGTTTGGCAATGGCGAACGGCATTCATGAGTGTGATCGCGTTGGCTCCCGTGGGGGCCGTTATGACCTTTATAGCATTGGTTACCGGGGCCATTTGGGGCAAACCTATGTGGGGTAAGTGGTGGGTATGGGATGCGAGATTAACTACTGAGCTCATTATGCTATTTTTGTATTTTGGCGTGATAGCGCTATACGCCGCTTTTGAGGATAAACAGCTCGCTGGAAAAGCCAGCGCTGTTATGGCCTTAGTAGGTGTCGTCAATGTTCCCATTATTCATTTTTCCGTAGAGTGGTGGAATACCTTGCATCAAGGTGCCACCATTAGTAAGTTTGAATCGCCTTCTATTGCATCTGAGATGTTATGGCCCTTACTTGTGTGTTTATTGGGATTGAGTCTTTTTGCGGCAGGTATTGTGTGTTTAAGATTAAAAAACGAAATAGTACGAAGAGAAATTCATCGGCCTTGGGTTAAGCAAGTTTTGTTTGAAGGTGAAAACTAGTATGCAATTTGACTCATTGGGTGATTTTTTGTCTATGGGAGGGTACGGGCTTTATGTGTGGTGCTCTTTTAGTATTTTCGTATTCGCTATGTTTTTTTTAGTTATTCATACATTTATCGTTTCGAGGCAATTAAAACAATTGTTAATTAAAAACGAAAAAAGACAGCAACGAATTAAAGACGGTCAGCGACACAAACACACCGAAAATGGCAGTATTTCATTATGACTCCTAGAAGAAAACAACGATTAACCATGACTATTGCAGCCATTAGCTTAGTGGCTGGTGCAGTTGGGTTAATGCTGTATAGTGGAAATATAGACCTTTTTTATACTCCATCAGAAAT
>CAYUZL010000461.1:0-4032 GCA_964449725.1 uncultured Alteromonas sp.
CAAAAACCCCATTTCATAATCATGCATCCTGCCACTAAGCGACGACAATTCAAATCAAACAATTAGCGGAGTACAACACGGTTAAGAAAAGAAATTTGAAACGTAGAAATTATTGGAGATTCAATATGAACATCAAAAACTTATTACTTATTACTGATACTTTTTTCAGCGTATCGACTATGGCTAATGCTGAGTCATTTGGTTTGGGCTTTAACACATCAGATAGATCAGACGTAGTTGAAGTGCAAACTGAACAACCGCGTACTAAAAACACATCGACAGATTTGGTGCTTGGGTTTAATGACGTATCTAAATCAGTTGAAAATAAAATTGACCTTGCTGTTGAAAAATCCATTGTTGCGAACAATGAAATTTTGGTAAATAAAATAGCAAATGGTTTTCAGATTGGCTTTACGTCTTAGTTAGACCTGTAATTAAAGGGAATTTATTTTTATTTTGTTTTTACGTCGAAAAGGGCTGTATTACTTGATAAAAAGAACATAACCTGTGGTAATTAAAATATTGCTAACAAACGATTAACTATAATCTGTATAACCAAATTCAGTTTGTGAACTGCGGAGTCTAATTATGAAAAAAACAGTTTTGTTGTCACTGCTATTTGCATCAAGCCTAACAGTGTCTGGCGTATCTTCAGCGGTAGGTTTAGCTCAAGCGTTACAAGAACCAACCCATAAAGAAAAGAAAGATTTTTCAAAATCGAGCAAAGGCAAAAAAAGTCGCAGTACGGCGTCATTGGAAGACACTTTTGCTGATTGGGTAGACGCTTTTAATAATAAAGATATCAAGAGTTTAATGTCTATTCACGGACCAGACGCACTATACGCCAGTGAAGATTCTGGTTTAATAGAAGGCGCTGACGATCTTGAAGATTTTTATAAAGCACTACTGCCAAACGCCAATGGTGAATTACGCTATGTGGTAGAGGCCGCTACAGTTAAAGGAAGCTTAGGTGTTGTGGTTGTTAACTTTGGCGGTTCATCTGAGCAAAGCGGTAGTATTCAGGTTGTTACGTCTAACCGAGCAATGTTTACCTTTAAAAAGGCGCTATTTGGTAAGTGGGAAATGGTTTACGGAATGGAACAGACAGCGACTGAAGTATTACCAATAGTAGGCTCAAGTTCATTAGGGTCTTCATATTAACTGAGAATAGAATCAACTAGGTTGGCCTCGTTTAATTTATCTATAACGAGGCCAATTTAAGCGATTAACCCATTGCTTCTATTTTACTTTTAATCTCACTGATTTTACTGCTTACCACTTTTTCTAAATGGGTCAGCTCAAGTAACAAATCGTCTTTCGATGCTTTAACTTGGTGTTGTTTCCCCACAATAGATTCTAGCTCTTCCATAGCAGCCAACACTGTTGCAGAAGGCTCTTGAATTCGTTCGTAATTTTGCCTTCCACCATCAGTCAATACTGTTTTACTAGAACGTCCAAATTTAAATTTCTTACTTTTAGGAAGTAAAGACCCTTTGGCTCTACGGTAGTTAATCTTTAAAACGTCTTGGTCATTTTCATAGCGTAACGAGAACTTTTCAATATCATTGATACTGGTAACTCCCATTGACTGTAGTGTTGGATACATAACTATTTCCTTTATTCATTGGTCATTGCATATGTAGGGTGATCGCCTAAAACATCAGGCCTGAGCCTAAATCACCTTTTGTCACGTTACTAAAACATCTAACCTCTGCGCCGTACCGCTTAGTTAATCGATCATTAACAAGCGTTCTGCTGTGTATTCATTGGTAATAAGCCCATTAATGAATTTTGATCTTAACGCACCCAATATTGCGTAAACTTTTTCTTCTCCAGCAGCGATGGCATAAACCGGTTTACCCGGGTTGGCAATAAGCTGAGTACTCGCCACTCTTTCGTTGACTTCACAATCAATTAATTGCCCGTTTTTATTGAACACCCAACCTATAATTTCTCCTACAGCGCCTTGTTGCTGTAGCTTGTTGATTTCATCAGGCATAACAAAACCATCTTGATGAAGAGGCGAATTTAACCCTAAATTACCCACACCGACAAAAGTGACATCTGCTTGTGCAGCCAATTCCAAATTTGCGGCAATATGATGCTGTTTATGTAACTGTTCTTTGTCAGCTTTATCTCTAGATAACACTGGCAAAGGCATAGGGTAATGCTTCGCTTTAATATGTTCAGCCATATGCATAACCACATCATAAGACGACGCAGAGCCGTTTGAATCCATATTGCCAAGCAATGCAACAATTTGATGTTGTTCGCACTTCATAATAGAAAGTTCATCGACACAAGCTCGGAGTACCCTTCCCGTTCCCATTGCAAGCACTTGAGGTTCAGAGGAACGCAAGTGCAATTCAATAACACTCGCCCCCGCTTGAGCAAGGCCCAGTGTAGATGTAGGCTCGGCTTCAATGCTGGGAACAACTCGACAAAAATTAAGCCCAAAACGGGTTTTTAACTTAACCTTAAGATCCATACATTTTGCAATTGGGTGTTCCAGCCTAACTTTGATTAACCCTTCGCTAACCGATAATGCAACCATGCGCTGTGCTGATTGTCTTGATACATTTAACTTTTTGGCGATTTCCTCTTGGGTTTTACCCGCAACGTAATACATCCAACCAGCTCTTGCTGCATCGTCTAATTTTCTTGTTTCTACACTTGAACGTTTAGGCAAGGATTACTTCTCCGTATTAAATGATGAATTAAGAGATGGATACTTCATAAACAGTTGTTTCCAATGTTTAATCATACAAATATCGCCTAGATAGTTGGTATCATTTACATCTCTGTTTTTCATATGACTTGCACCTATATAACGCACGACATTCATATTTGCCGCAATAGCTGCCTCAACTCCGGTTCGAGAATCTTCGATAACTAAGCAGTTCTCTCTCGGTACTCCCATTTTTTCTGCGGAATACAGAAATAAATCAGGTGCTGGCTTCCCATTTTTCACTTCGCTCGACGTAAAAACCTTATCGGTAAAATAGTCGCTAAGGCCAGTACTAAAAAGAGAATTAGCGACCTTTTCTGGGCTACCACTTGTGGCAACGCAGAATTTTACTGTTAATTGAGACAAGATGTAAATCAGATCACTTGTTGTACTCAATTCAGACTTAAAAACGCGCTTTAAGTTATCTCTAAAAGCATAGCGAAAGTCAGATGGTAAACTAACCGAAAAATCTTGTAATATTTTAGCGGTTACATGTTCAAAGTTATAACCTAAAAAATGGGTATAAAAATACTCACTCGTTATGTTAACGCCTAAGGTTTGCAACATATCAGTTAACACTCGTTGACTCAGTATTTCGCTGTCAACTAATACACCATCACAATCAAAAATGATTAAATCAATTTGGTGTTGTGAATGTGACGTGCATTGTATTGTCATTTATAAACTTCCTATATAACAACGACCCTAAATCCCACTGATCTTTTCTGTCTATATTTAGAACCTTGTAACCTATTAATGCTGCACAAGGGCCTAATTTTTATTACTTATATAATACTTCAAAGTGGTTTGAGGATCAGACTTTCCAAGCATTGTTAACCAAAATGTGAAATGTTGCTTGAAAATATCACTATCACTAATAACCCCAAACACATCTTTCATTTGCAAAAACACAGCGGGATCGCTTTGCGCTAATTTCGCTTGCTTCATCAACCTATCAGCTTGAGGATCATCAAGGGTAACCCCACTCGTACTATCGCTACTAATAAAACACAAATGGCTCCATAGCGCGACGACGAGTGCCAAGCCCTTACAGTCTTTTCCTTGTTCCAAATTTGCGGCAATAATAGGAAAAATAAACGTAGGCAATCGATTCGATGCATCTTGGCAAAGCCGTGAAACCGTATCTCTTACTTCAGGGTTAGAAAAGCGCGTTTCTATAATAGAAATATAATCATCAAAATTCACACCGGGTACAGCCGGCAAAGTGGCAATAATTTCTTCTGTGACTAGTTTTTTAAAATACGAACGAATTAAAGGTGTGCTCATAACATCATGTACAAAAG
>CAYUZL010000462.1:0-9633 GCA_964449725.1 uncultured Alteromonas sp.
ATATTTCTCGTGTTATTAAATATGACTCTCAATAATATGCTTAAACTCATTAAAAAGAGGGAAAAAAACGATAGGATGGATTGCTAATACGCTGGTTGTATTGAGATCATTTAGTTAGGTCATCTTTCAATGCCTTTTGTATAGCCCCATATTTTTTTTAATTTTAATAGAGGGTTCGAAGCAAACTCTTATTTATTGGTCTAAACTAATATTTGTTGTTAAAAATTAACGCGATATAAAGGACGGGTTTCAATAAATGAAACAAGCTTTATGTCATTGCGTGAGTTAACTAGATTTTCGTATTTTTGGCAGTCTAGAGAAATAAATTAATTAAAGGTTTGGATATGAATTTTTTAGCAAAAATATCGATAGCCAAGAAGCTGTTCTTTATCCCAATAGTCAGTATCGTTATGTTTATAATATACTTAGCGATAACTAGCATTACGGCACGTAACAATGTTGAATTGTTGAACAACGCCAAGGATATTCAGTTTCCTGTCTTGTTAGCGTCAAAAAATGCGCTTAATGATATGGCTGGCGTGCAAAATGCGTTCAGTGGAGCTGTTACTACTGGAGATGAAGATGGGCTCGATAAAGCCTCTGAGTTAGCAGAAAACGTTCGAATAGAACTAAAGAATATCAGCCCAATTTCCCAAGAGTTAGGTCGTGAAGCGGATAAAATCCTTGCTGACTTTGATAATTATTATTCAACGGCTTACACCGTAAGCGAATCTATGGTTGCAGGTACCGCTGACTTCTCAAAAATAGGCGAACAAGCCGCTAAAATGAATCAAGATTTTGAAGTTGCTACTAATAGCCTGACAGTTTTTTATGATCAACGGTTAGCGAATTTTAAAGAAGCGATTCAAGATTCCAATGATGCAGCTGAGTCCTTAGTCGTTAAGGGTTTTGTTGTTGGTGGAGCGACAGCCATTATATTATTCTTAGTTGCTGTTCCAATCGTGTCTAATTTACGAAGCAGTATTGATACTGTGGTTCAGTCACTGAAGAACATTGCTCAAGAAGAAGGGGACTTAACCGTTCGCTTAAATATGAACAACACCGATGAGATTGGCGATTTAGTTCATTGGTTTAATCAGTTCATTCAAAAATTACAATCAGTAGTTAAAGATATCGGTGATTCATCAAACCCACTTTCAAACTTAGCGGGAAGTTTAAACAATGTTTCAACCAATACACAGCAAACTATTGCTGCTCAGAAAAGTTCTGCAGCTTCTGCTAAACATGCGGTAGAAGATTTAACCCAGAGTGTAAATGACGTATCAAATATCGCGAATGAAGCTGCTGGTGCGGCGGGTGATGCTTATACCGCAGCGTCCGATGGGAAAAAAGTTGTTGATACCACAGTTTCAAGTATCCGAAGTCTTGCTACTGGTGTCGAAGAGTCAGCTGAAGTGGTCAGAAAGCTAGAACAAGATTCAATTCAAGTTGGTGTTGTACTCGATGTTATCAAAGGTATTGCTGAACAAACTAACTTACTTGCATTAAACGCGGCTATTGAAGCGGCAAGAGCCGGTGAGCAAGGCAGAGGTTTCGCGGTAGTCGCTGATGAAGTGAGAACGCTAGCGTCAAGAACACAAAAATCTACTGAGGAAATTCAGCAAACTATTGAACAACTTCAAAACGCTGCGCGCTCTGCGGTTTCAGCAATGGATAAAGGTTCTGAGCAAGCATCTGTTAGCGTTGAAGAAGCAAACAAAGCAGGTCATAGTCTAACGGTAATCAACGAAACTATCGCTAGAATTACTGATATGAATGACCAAATTGTAAAAGTTACCGGTCAACAGCAAACCGTTGCCAGCTCTATTGCTTCCAATGTTGATGATATTAATCATCGCACAGGGGAAACAACGAAGAGCGCAGGTCAGCTGGGTGAAGTTAGCCTTTCTCTGGAGAAATTGGCTAAAGACTTTGCTCGTATTATGCAGCAATTCAAGTACTAAGCTACTACAACTAAGCTGTTGCCCTATTTACACAAATACCGATAATAAATCGGTATTTGTGCTTACCCTCCTCCTTTTTCGCAAACTCAAAATAAACCATCTCTAGTTTTTGCATGGAAGCTCTTTCGTGAGTTCGCCTTGATAATAGCAACAAAGAAACGCATTTATTCTTTACAAAGAAAGTTATAGATATGTAATGCCTTGGGTTAAATCGATTATTTATAACTGTCGTCTTTCGTATACGAATTTCGCTACAAAGAGAATGAAATATAGTAACTGAAGGGGTTGGATGAAATGCACCGGAGATTTGGCTTTTCAGTGCATTTTATGGTGGTTTATAGCTTTCGCGTAAATTGGCCTATTGCTTCTACAACCTCTTCTGAGCCTTTTTGTATTTGATTAATCACTTGTCCGGACTCTTTAGAATAGCCAAGGGCTTGAGATGCTTGCTCTTGACCGGCTTCTATTTGTTGTACTGCATTTTCGGTCAACTTACGATTCTCTGATACAACATCAACAATTTCTTCAGTGGCTTTACTTGTTCTTAAAGCGAGCTTTCTTACTACGTCAGCAACAACGCCAAATCCCCTACCTTGGTCACCAGCTCGTGCAGCTTCAATGGCGGCATTTAACGCAAGCAGGTTTGTCTGATCAGCGATTCCGCTAATACTTTGAACCAGTTCGGCAACTTTTTGAGACTGTTCGTCTAAATCTTTGATACCTTGACTTGCCGTGCCTATCTGTTCAGATAACAAATTCATGGTTGTTAAGTTTTCATTCACCACATCTCTACCTTGGGTTGCATACTCCCCCATATTCTTGGAAATAGAAAACGCAATATTAGCGGCTTCAGAAATGGCTTTTTCCTGATTCATTTGTTCAGTGATGTTGGTTGCAAATTTTACAACTTTATAGAGAATGCCTTTTTCGTTATAAATAGGATTATAAGAGGCTTCTAACCATACTTCGTTACCACCACTGTCTAAGCGAACGAATCTGTCAGAAATAATGGTGCCTTTTCTTAGAGAGTTCCAAAATTCTATGTATTCTTTAGAGGATGACACTTCTGATGAGCAAAACATTCTGTGATGGTGACCAATAATATCGCCTTCGCTGTATTTCATCGTTGCTAGGAAGTTATCATTTGCTTTTAGAATATTACCTTCTAAATCGAATTCAATAACCGCGGTAGAGCGCTCTAATGCGCTAAGCATATCATTATGCTCTCTTGACTGCGCAATGGTGCGGGTTAACTCGTTGGCAAAAAGAGCAAAGTGTACCTTTTGTGTTCTGTTGTGAGTAAAAGGTTGAACTATGGTTCTCAACCACGATTCTGATTTATCTTTGGCGGTCAGCTGGAGTGCGCCATGCCAATGCTGAGACCTGTCGATTGACCGAATAAATTTTTGGATATGTTCTCTAGACACAACTGAATCACAAATAAATGATGTGAGTTTTTTATTCAGAAGCTCCTCTTCTGAGTAGCCTAAAATACTTAGTGCATTTTTATTTACTTTTTTAATATCGCCAGAGTTATCTAGCTCAATATACGCCATTTCATCGCGCATTGACTCGACAGCAGTTTCAAAATTATGTATTTGCGCTTTTAAACGTTTGTTCTCTTCTATAAGAGCTTTATTAAAAAACATATCAACTGTCCTATCATTTGAAATATCCTGTATATAAAAATAGCAGCTAGTTTGAATTTTGCTTAATAAATCTGAGAAAAGAATTAAGGTTTAGCTCTAATTTGGTTTAGTACCACGCCAGATAGAATAAAAACCACGACAAAGAGTTTCGGCCAAGTAATATGTTCCTGATAAAAAATAGCACTACCAATAAGTCCAAAGACAGGAACAGTAAGAGACAAAGGAGCGACTATTGATAAAGGATATTGCATGAGGAGCCGATTATAGATCCAGTAGCCAAATAAGGTCGTTGGATAAGCTTGAAATAGAATTGAAAACCAAATTGATGAATTGAGCTGTTGAGGTAGTGATGTGAAAACCGTTCCGCCATAAATTATAAAAGCTAAAGTGAAAAGGGAAAGCGGAGCGAACAGCATCCCCCAAACGCTAAATGCAAATATTTGGACCGTCGCAGAACGTTTTATGATCAATCCCATGAGACTCCAGCTGCACACTGCAATAAGGACGAAAATAATACTCTTGAACGGAACTGAACCGTCGTTGATTAAAAAGCTCAAAACTAGTCCAAAAATCGCAAAACTTACGCCTAAGAGTGCGGTTTTTGATAACGACTCTTTTAAAAACACTTTTGCTAAAAAGAGACTGGTAACAATATTTAAATTAAGTAAAACACCGGCCATTCCAGCTGACAAGCCGATAGAAACGGCGATTGTCATCATTCCCCAAACACCGACGCCAAAACAAACTCCATACCCTATAAGGTAACGCCATTTCACTGTGGGTCTTTTGATGAAAAAAATAGCGGGGAATACAGCGAATGTAAATCGCAGAGCGGTAAGCATTACTGGGTTAATTTGATCCGCTCCAAGCTTGATAACAGAAAAATTGAACCCCCAAATCGCCATAATGAGAATGGCTAAACCGATATCTTTCGTTTTCATTTTTTATATTTCGTTGTGTGGCAATGAAAAAAGTGTATTTTAAAGATAGGAAAGGATACAGATGCAAAAATTAATAAAAAAAAGTATACAGTTTGACTGGAGATTAGATGCGCTACAAATTGGTTGTGGAACAGGTAATAAATGACATAGAGACTGAAAAGCGCAAGCCTGGAAGTCGTATGCCCTCTATACGTAAGATGGCGAAATTGTGCGGTGTCAGTATTACCACGATTAACAATGCATACCATGCTCTAGAGGATGGGGGCTATTTATTATCAAAACCCAAGGCAGGATTTTTTGTAGCGCTACCTTCCGTTAGTATATCAGAACCCGTATTACCTCAATTCAAAAGTGTCGAACGAGATTACACACTGATAAGTAATGTCAATACAAGTCAACAACACCTTCAATCTCCTCTTGGACTGTCACAGTTGTCGCCGTCTTATGTCCCATACAGAGCGTTTAAACGCAGTATTAAACGCGTGATACGCCGTCTAGATGATGATGTTTTTCACTTTTACCCAGAAGCTTCTGGAGAGCCCTGTTTAAAAGAAGCATTGAGTCATCACTTTTTAAAGTACGGCTTTGCGTTTAAGTCCGATGAGCTAACCATAACGAATGGGTGTATTGATGCTATTCGACATGCTATCGAAACGGCTACAAACGAAGGTGATACCATTGCGATCAACTCTCCTTGTTTTAACGGGCTTCTTGAATTACTAGCGAAAACAAAACGAAAAGTGATTGAAATTCCCAGCGTTAAAGATGGGATTGATTTGGAGCAATTCGAGTGGCTTGCAAAAGAAAAGCAAATTCAAGCGGGATTGTTTAGTTGTACTCATATGAACCCTCAGGGAATTAGCCTTACTTCACAGCAAAAACAACGTTTGGCGCAACTTGCAAATTTATATGAAATTCCTGTTATTGAAGATGATGTTTATTTAGAGCTATCTCACACTAAATTGACCCCTTTACCTAGTAAATATTGGGATAGTGATGGCTACATTCTTTGGTGTGGATCTGTCTCAAAAACTCTTTCAGCCGGATTGAGGTTGGGTTGGTGCCTAGCTGGGAGGTTCCAAAAAGACTATATACGGAATATGGAAACGTCTCAATTAGGGGTAAGCAAGCCTTTACAACATGCATTAGCTGACTTTATTAGTAATGGCCTCTACGCCAAACACGTGCAGGAGGTGAGAGTAATTTTAAAGGCACAGATACTAGAATACCGACGCTTTATTGCGGCATATTTCCCACCGACTGTTGCTGTAAGTGCTCCTTCTGGTGGTTTGGTATTGTGGATGCAATGTCAAAGTTTAAACGCCGATATGTTTAAAGAACAATTGCGCCAATCAATGATTGATGTTCGTTTTGGGGAACTATTCTCGACTTTACCTCATTATAATAATTACCTACGAATAAACTGTGGAACACCCCTTACAGAATCGCTTTCCGAACAATTAAAAATGTTAGCTGAGATGATTCAAACGTGTACTCAGTGAGTGAATGTTAGACTTTTCACAACGACGTTAGATAAGCAAAGGTTCATGTCGATAATATACGACAAAATGTGCTAGTTATGGCAAAATTACACTATTACCGCTGTTTACAACCTTATCTTTTGTTTATGCATATAAAAGTTACGAAGCAGCCAAAGAATTCGTAATTGGATTCAGCCCTACTATCCGAAAAAATGCCGCAATACTGGAGGAATAATGAGTTTGATTGAAACGCTATCACGAGAAGCCTCACATGCATCTCGTGCCTTGGCCGTAGTCGACGAAGAAACAAAGAATCAGGTCCTGCGAACAATTGCTCAAAGATTGAGAGATAATGCCAGTGGTATTATTGAAACGAATACACAAGAAGTGGCTGTCGCAAGGGAAAATGGGACGGGTGAAGCAATGCTAGACCGTTTAACCCTAAATACTGAGCGAATCGAAGCCATGGCGGATGGTTTAGAAACCGTTGCAAGTTTGCCTGATCCTGTGGGGAAGACTCGTCATTTAGACACCCGACCTAACGGCATTGAAATTAATAAAATGCGTGTGCCTTTAGGCGTGGTTTGTATGATTTATGAAGCGCGACCAAATGTGACCGCAGACGCAGGGGCATTATGCTTAAAATCAGGAAACGCAGTGATTTTAAGGGGCGGAAAAGAAGCCCTGACTACCAGCCTTAAAATTGCTTCAATAATGCAAGCCGTGCTAGAAGAGTTTAATTTACCGCCGCAAATTATTACCGTTGTTCCAGACCCAGATAGAGCGTTAATGATGGAACTGATGCAACAGGATAAGTATATCGATGTCATTATTCCTCGAGGGGGAGAAGGTCTCATTAACTTTGTGACTGACAACAGCAGAGTGCCGGTTATTCAGCATTTCCAAGGTGTATGTCATCTTTATGTGGATAAACACGCCGACTCCCAAAAAGCGCTCGACTTACTCGTCAATGGCAAAACCCAGAGAACCGGAGTGTGCAATGCATTGGAGTGTCTCGTTGTGCATGCCGATATTGCTGAACAGTTTTTAGTTCTGGCAAGTAAAGAGCTACGTGAACGCAAGGTTGTGATTAATGGTTGTGAAAAAACAGCGAACTATATCACTTGTGATAATGTGATCAGTGACAGTGATTTTGGTAAGGAATACCTGTGCTTAGAAATTGCTATTAGAGTGGTTGATAGCTTAGATAGTGCACTGGATAACATTGCAGAATTTGGTAGTAATCATACTGAAGTTATTGCCACTGAAGACGAACGTACAGGGGCAATTTTTCAACAAACGGTTGATGCGTCAGTGGTAATGGTGAATGCATCGTCACGGTTTTCTGATGGAAGTGAACTGGGATTGGGCGCAGAAATTGGCATTGCAACGACAAAACTACACGCATATGGGCCTATGGGATTAGAATCGCTTACAACAGAAAAGTTCTTAGTGAATGGTACCGGGCAAGTGAGAGCTTAAGTACCCTTTACTAAGGCGAGTAAACGTATTGGAGTACTCATGAAGGCGATTTTTTCTTTTTTATTAGTGATGGCGGTTTTTATGACGACAATAAGTAACGCCCAAGAGCTGCACAAGCCTAAAGTTATCATTTTTGACGTGAATGAAACCTTGCTTGACTTAGACTCTATGAGAGAGTCAGTGGGTAAAGCTTTAGGCGGAAAAGAAGAGTTATTGCCTTTGTGGTTTTCAACTATGTTGCATCACTCGTTAGTCGATACAACTCGAGGCGAATGGAATGACTTTGGCACTATAGGTGTTGCTGCATTACAAATGGTTGCCCGTAACAATGGCATTGAGATAAGTGACGAGCAAGCAAAACAAGCCATTGTTCCACCACTACTTTCATTGCCGCCTCATCCCGATGTGAAAGAAGGGCTAGCGGCTTTAACTGATGCAGACTACACCATAATCAGCTTAACAAATAGTTCTAATGCTGGCGTTAAAGCACAGTTTGAACATGCAAAACTAACTCATTTCTTTTCAAAAAGGTTAAGTGTAGAAGATATTGGTGTATATAAACCTGACTTACGTGCATATCGCTGGGCCTTAGAACAAATGAATGTTAAACCTGAAGAGGCATTAATGGTTGCAGCCCATGGTTGGGATATTGCTGGGGCGAAGTCTGCGGGACTGCAAACGGCATTTATTGCCCGCCCTGGTAAGCAACTTTATCCTTTGGCAGAGAAGCCTGACTATCTTGTAAATGATTTAAACGAGCTGGTTCATTTACTCAAGACGTTATAAAAATTCAAATAGTGGTCTATTCTTTTGTGTTCAGCAAAGGCAAATAGACCCTTACACTGACGCCGCCCTTATTGCGATTTTGCAGCAGTATTTTTCCGTGGTGAGCGTCGGTGATTTCTCTGCAAAGTGCTAGACCTAAACCACTGCCAAATTGCTTAGTTGAATAAAATGGAATTAAGGCATTGTTGATAACGCCTTCAGCCATTCCTTGCCCTCTGTCATTAACTTCAATAACAGTATTACTACCTTGGGCCGTTACGTTCACGGATATATCGTCACTGGACGAGCCAGACTCATGGGCATTTTTGATAAGATTAATGAGTAGTTGCTCTAGTTGAACTTGATCTGCATAGACGTATTCTTGATCTGATTCAAAATGAAAAGCCCATTGTTGTCGTAATAAATTAATACTGTTTAGCAATGACACTTGCTGGCGTTTTGGCTCGGGTAACTTGGCGAATTTACCGTAGCCTTGTACAAATTCATTTAGGTGTTGGATCCTATCCTCTATGGTTGAAAATACCCGGTTTAAGCGATTATCGCTGTTGTCTTGTGTCAATATTTTTCCACTGTGAAGCATAGATGAAATAGGGCCCAATGAGTTATTGAGTTCATGGCTGATAACCCGAATTACCTTTTTCCATACCGCCACTTCCTGACGGCTTAACTCCCGTGTCATTTGCTTGAGGATATAGAGCTTATGAGGCTGATTATTTAAGTTGAAGTGACCAAATGACATATGCCATGTTTGACTTTCATTGCTGTCTTCTTGAAGCGTAAACAGTCCCTCATTTTGGTTCTGTATAACGTGTATTATTTCATTGTTACTGTGCTTTATTAGCTCTGATAAGGTATTGCCTTCCAATTTTGTTGAACTAGCAAAAAAGGCTCTAGCGGAATAGTTACTAAAAACAATTTGATCTCTATCATTCACCAATAGCAATACATGAGGCGTGGTTTGGGTTATTTTATCCAGAAGTAGCTCTCGTTGGTACAACCACTGCTTTTCTGCTCTTAGTTTATCCGATGTTTCATTAAACAATTGACATAAGTAAGCAAACTCATCATTCGCATCGTGGGCTAGGGATGTAGAGAATTCACCATCTTTTAAATTGAGTAAACCGGTTTCCAATGCTCTTATACCCATATCGATTTGATTGGCAAAGTAACGGGTAATGGCAATACTCAAAAATAGAAAAATAGCGAACATCACGAGAGTTTGTACAAATGACAATGTGCCAAAATAGAATAAGGGTAAACAAGACAGCAAACAGATGATCGCGCTAATAAGAGAAAGTTTGTGTTTCAGGGATACGGGCATTAGAAAGGG
>CAYUZL010000463.1:0-3006 GCA_964449725.1 uncultured Alteromonas sp.
GTTGTCTTCTTGCTCTATTGGTTCAGCACTGGCCTTAGGCAATTCAACTTTTACACCTTGAGTCACTAAAGGTGCAGTAACCATAAAAATGACGAGTAGCACTAACATAACGTCAATGTAAGGAACTACATTAATCTCTGATACAGGACGGCGGCGTTTACGTACAAACATAAGATCCCCTTTTCGCTAAATCAGCTGTTCGACTGCTGTGCGGCCATGGCTTGACGATGAAGAATTGCGGAAAACTCTTCCATAAAATTGCCATACGCATTTTCAATTTTTTCAACTTGATTGCTAAAACGGTTATAGGCAACAACCGCGGGGATAGCCGCAAACAAACCAATTGCCGTAGCAATTAGCGCTTCAGCAATACCCGGAGCAACCATAGTCAACGTAGCTTGCTGAACCTGCCCTAGCGCAATAAAGGAATTCATAATTCCCCAAACCGTACCAAACAAGCCAACATAAGGGCTAATAGAGCCAGCTGTAGCGAGAAAAGGAAGGCTTGTTTCTAAACTGTCGATTTCCCGTGACATATTGACACGCATAGCGCGATAGGTTGCATCGACAATAGCGTTGGAAGGCGTACCAGCTTTGCGAAGACGTACAAATTCTTTAAAACCTGAACAAAAAATATTAGACATACCATCTAAACGAGCACGGGCTGATAGCTCTTGATACAAGGTGTTTAAATCAGCACCTGACCAGAATTTATCTTCAAATGCTTGCATCTCTTTTCGTGCATAAGATAAGGCTTTCGTTCTTTGAAAGATAAAAGTCCATGACGCAATGGAAACAGCGATTAGTGCTAACATCACTAGTTTAACAACGACACTGGCTTCCAGAAAAAGACCAAAAAAGGTTATTTCAGATGACACGTTTGCATTCCCCTAAAATTGAAGCTGGTATACGAGAGGGTTTTAAAGTGACAGGGTTAATACAGGCTATATTAACCTCTGCACAAAAACACTCTTCGTTTTGACTATTAGTTATTATTTGTTTGAACTTCATACTAGCGCCTTTCAATTGTACTATGTGCGTATGAATACTCAATGTTTCGTTAAATCTTGCTGCCTTTATAAAGTCAGCAGTAATGCCTTTGACGACAAAAGCGAGATTTTGTTCCAATAAATGATCTTGCTCAAAACCCAGTTCTCGCAACCACTCTGTTCGCGCCCGTTCGATAAACTTAAGATAATTTGCATGATAGACAATTCCACCGGCATCAGTGTCTTCGTAATACACTCTTATCTTCATGCCGTGTAAGGTATTTTCAGTTTTCATAATAGATTTCATTATCACTTATTTGTTTTAAAACTGAAGCTCAATTTGCATTAGTTTTTCTAATGCAAATACAGTACTTTTATTCAGTTGATGAGACTGTAAATATCTCTATAATTCGTTTTGTCGCTGTGAGGAGTTATTTAGTTTTCTTCCACTGATATTAGACATTATTTTTCCCTGATATTTCCTACAACATTTTATGTTGCTTGTGCCCACACAATTTGTGTGGGCTTTTTTATTTATTCCGTTTGAAATCCAAAATGCAAATAAGCCCGTTGTGACGCAATACGACCTCTTGGAGTACGTTGCAAAAAACCTTGTTGGATAAGGAAAGGCTCAATCACATCTTCAATGGTGTCTTTTTCTTCTCCAATTGCCGCGGCTAAGTTATCTAACCCCACAGGTCCACCGTCAAATTTGTCTATTATGGCCGTCAGTAACTTGCGATCCATAAAATCAAACCCTTCAACGTCAACATCCAGCATATCCAAAGCTGCAGCTGCGGTGCTATCGTTGACTTTCCCTTGGGTTTTAACATCGGCGTAATCCCTCACTCGACGCAATAGTCGGTTCGCAATACGTGGCGTGCCTCGTGAACGTTTAGCGATTTCTCGTGCGCCTTGTTCACTAAGATCCACATTTAAGTGATGAGCACTGCGTTTAATAATTGTGGTTAAGTCGTCGATTGAATAAAACTCTAACCTTTGTACTATTCCAAAACGATCTCGTAGTGGTGATGTTAGCGAGCCGGCTCGGGTTGTCGCACCAATTAAAGTAAATGGTGGTAAATCCAGCTTAATTGAACGAGCAGCGGGCCCCTCACCTATCATGATATCAAGCTGATAATCTTCCATTGCAGGATATAAAATTTCTTCAACAACAGGACTTAAGCGATGTATTTCATCAATAAACAAAACGTCGTGTTCTTCTAAATTGGTAAGCAACGCCGCGAGATCACCGGCTTTTTCTAATACTGGGCCTGACGTTGTTTTGATATTGACGTCCATTTCATTGGCGACGATATTCGCTAACGTAGTTTTACCTAATCCTGGAGGACCAAAAATAAGTAAATGATCCAGAGCATCACTGCGTTTTTTAGCCGCTTCAATAAAAATGGCCATTTGTTCTCGAACATGGGGCTGTCCCGTGTAGTCATTCAGTAATTTAGGACGAATAGCACGATCGACTACCTCTTCGTCTTTCGTTTCGTGTGGAGCTATTAGTCTGTCAGCTTCAATCATAACGCTCTCTTACATGCTACTTTTTAATGCATCGCGTATTAACACTTCGCTAGTTGATTCTGGTTTAGCAACCAGCTTCACCATTTTCTCTGCTTGTGCAGGTTTATAGCCCAGCGCAGTAAGTGCTTCAATGGCTTCTTGTTTCGCGTTATTTTCTGCATTTAACCGTAAATCACCATGAGCGGTATCAGGCATAGGAACATCGGTAGATTTAGCAAACTTAGCTAATCTGTCTTTTAGTTCTACAACAAGGCGTTCAGCGGTCTTTTTACCCACGCCCGGTAAAGTAACCAGTGAACTAATATCACTTTGTTGTACGCAGGTCAGCACTTGTGAAGCCGACATACCCGACAAAATAGTTAAACCTAATTTTGGGCCGACGCCATTGGCTTTTATCAGTTCGCGGAATAACTCACGTGAAATTTTATCGGTAAACCCAAACAATAATTGCGCGTCTTCACGAACCACCATGAGAACAAAC
>CAYUZL010000464.1:0-3763 GCA_964449725.1 uncultured Alteromonas sp.
ATCTATTGTTATTGCCTATACCTTAAAGTGATTGATTAATTACTCAGCAAAGGCGAGTTTTTAATTCGATTTCTTGAAAATTAGTTTCCATTTTGAATTAAGGCGTACCGATGTTTAATTTTTCGAAGACAAGTAACGATAATGCCGCGATAACAGAGGCTTTAGACCGCTCCCAAGCAGTTATCGAGTTCACTCCTCAAGGGAAAATACTTACAGCTAACGGGAATTTCTTAAATACTGTTGGCTACTCTTTAGAAGAAATTAAAGGTAAGCATCACAGTATGTTTGTCGATGCCTTAGATGCGAAAACTAGCGAATATGCGTCTTTTTGGTCAGGTTTAGAGTCCGGACGCTTCAGCCAAGGTGAGTTCCGCCGAGTAACCAAAGAAGGGAAACGAATTTGGTTACAAGCTACCTATAACCCTATTTTGGGCTCTAATGGCAAAGTAGCTAAAGTTATTAAGTTTGCGTCTGATATTACCGCTCAAAAAACTAGCTCAGCTGATATGTTAGGGCAGATTCAGGCGATAAATAAATCTCAAGCTGTCATCGAGTTTGATACAAAGGGGAATATTTTAAATGCAAACGACAACTTCCTTGGTGCTATGGGGTATTCTTTGCACGAAATTCAAGGAAAGCACCACTCGATGTTTGTTGAAAGCCAATACGTTCAATCCAGTGAGTATAAACAGTTTTGGCGAGATTTAGCCGGTGGCGACTTTAAAAATGGGCGTTTTAAACGAGTGGGTAATGGAGGTAAAGAAATTTGGATAGAGGCTACTTATAACCCCATTATTGATTCTGACGGCAATGTATTCAAAGTAGTGAAATTTGCCTCCGATGTTACTGAAAACGTAGAACAAGAGCGTCGATTTAACTTGTTGTCTCTGGTTGCAAATGAAACTGATAACTCAGTTATTATTACTGATGCCAAAGGCCTCATTGAATATGTGAATCCTGGATTTAGAAAATTAACGGGGTTTACGGATAATGAAGTTATCGGTAAAAAACCGAGCTCATTTTTACAAGGCGAACGAACAAGCCAAGAGACAATTTCAGAGATTAGAGAGTCGTTGAAATCGAGAACCCCTTATGTCGGGGAAATTTTGAACTATGATTGCCATGGCAACGCGTACTGGATCAGCTTAGCGATTAACCCTGTTTTTGATGAACAAGGAACATTAAAACGTTTTATATCGATTCAAGCTAATATTGATGCAACTAAAGGCAAAGCGTTAGAGAATGCGATACGTTTAGATGCTATTGGGCAAAGTAATATAGTGATGGAGTTTGACGCAGTCGGTACATTGTTAACATCAAACTCATTGGCACTTGAAGCTATTAAAGTGAATGACGTAGAACAACTAAGCCGCGTAATTGGCAGCTTGAAGAATAATGTTCAAGCCGATAGCTGGAATCAGGTTACTTCTGGTGAAATAGTGAATGCTGAGATCAGTTTACACGATAAAGACGACAAAATGGTCAGGTTATCCGTATCGATTTCGCCAGTCATGGATGTTGAAGGACGATTAGAGAAAATCTTGATGTACGGTTCTGATGTGTCGGAACGAAATGCAGTGATTTCCAATACCCATACGGCAATGAGTCAAGTAATGGAGAGAATTGGAAACATCATCAAAACTATCGATAGCATATCGAGTCAAACTAACCTACTTGCGTTAAATGCAGCTATTGAATCTGCACGAGCAGGTGAAGCAGGGCGAGGTTTTGCCGTTGTTGCTGATGAAGTTAGGAATTTGGCACAAAGTACCACAGAGTCAGCAAAAGAAATTGGCGCTTTGATTGATGAGACTAAACAACATGTGGACCAGCTTTCTACCTATATGAACGGATCTGAAGGTTAATCTTGAGCGAATTAATAGGGTGTTAAGTAACAATACTTAGCACCCTATTAATTTGATCTGGATTTTATCTAAAACAATTGAAATCTAGTTTGCAGATGTGTGCTGTATATGCATTTTGAAGTGTAATTTTTTTAATCCTAAATGCATAAAATAGAAACAAATTGAAAACAACAATACCCACTCTATCGCTATCCAGCCAAACAAATCTGGCGCAGCCATTAACGTAGACATCAGTGAATCTTGATAATAGAAAAACCACTTGTGATTGTCTGGAAAAATAACGTCATGTAACCAGTAAAACGCCTTGGTTGGGCCGACGACAATAACGCTTAAACCAATGACTCCAATAAAACCTCCTACAGATAGTGTCTGACCTAAGAGGCTTGGAAATTGGTTGTAAGATTTGATGTGTTTAGCTAACAAGTAAGCCCATAACAGCACCATAACGGCCATGTAGTAATATAAAATACGAATAAGATTAGCCACATCTTCAAGATGAAGAACTTCATCTTGGGTTAACAGTGTCTTTTCCGTATCGTCTTTTGTAATGAATGTAATTGTAGATAAAATTGTTTTATCTATATGAACGGCATAATTAATACGCTTAAATACACGAGTTCTTTCTATTTTTGAGGTGTTCTCGAAGCCTTTTATATTTCGGTTTTGCGGGGCATAACGCTCTATTTTTTGTTGAATTCCACCATGGTCATGCCAAAACCCATATAAAAAATTACTCTGATAAAGTAAAAACCAAGATAGGGCGACTAAAACAAACATATTTGAAATGCTAAATAGCAGTGTAATTATTGTTTTTATTTGCATTAAAATAGTGTCACTAACTCATTCCGCTATGCAGTATAATATACATTAAATACTCAGTTTATAGTACGCCGTTGGAGTCATTTCACATTAACAGTCTCGTTACCTTTCGATTTTTGAACCTAGATAAATTACAAGCTATTACCTTAACCCATGAAATTAAAGGCTCAAGTTATCAACTAAACCTTAAAGGGGATAGGTATATTGGTGAGGTGATATTGGATGAACAGTTAAGTTGTTTAGACGACGTAAATATTTTTTATGTGCGCCAGCAAATCGCTATTGAAGATTGTGAAATACTCGTCCGTGTTGAAAGTTATGACATTTCGGGAGCAATCAGTGCCCCGAGTTATGTGAATAAATTACTCAAGCATATCGATTGTAAATTGAGTTTCGCTTATACCGTTTTAACGCCACAATAAAAGGAAGGTTTATGACCATTTCTACGTTACTCACTCAGCTGAATGAAGATGCTACTCTTATTCAATTTTCAGATGTCATTCAGGTAATTGAAGACGCCTACAAGTATACGCCTACCAGTTTTCATAACGGTGATACCTTTAATCAAGCGGGCACGAATGAAGGGTCGTGCAAATTGTTTTACTTTGCAAAGTTAAACAACTTACCTGAAGCGCAAACTGTTGCGCTATTTGGGGATTATTACCGTAAAGATGTATTGCAGAATCCAGATGGGAGTGATCACGCGAATATCCGTAATTTTATGCGTAGTGGTTGGGCTGGAGTAAAATTTGAAGGAGAAGCCCTTAGTGCACTTTAGCCCTTGGGCATATCTTTATTAATGTACGCCCAATTAAGCGGCGTACGTATTTCTTTCGGCCATTAGGTCAGTGTGATATTCCACAAACTCGACTTCGAAACCTGCTGGGTCTATATAGTATAAATTTGTCCTGTAGGGTTCATCAGCGCCGTCTTTATCGGGCACAAAGCCAGCTTCTAATAGTCGAGCTTGCATCGCTTTAATATTGGTGACGACGAACGCAAAATGAGCTAGCCCTACTTGATGCCCAGTTAAATCTCGATCACTTCCTTCGCCGTTATCACATAACACTATATAGTAA
>CAYUZL010000465.1:0-2942 GCA_964449725.1 uncultured Alteromonas sp.
CCCATTCTTTTACATTCAGCAATATCTTCGATGTGATTTACAGTGTAAACCAATACTTTCTTATTGTTTCTGTGGGCAGCTACCACCATTTCTTTATCTAATACATCTAGCGCAACATTTAATGTCGAGGCGGGTATTGATTGGATGTAGCTATCTAAATTTTGCGGGTAATGAGCAATTAAATAAGCCAAGGGGAGCGTTGGAAATTGCTGAGCGATTTGGTTCAACCAGCCATGGTGAAAAGATGAAACAAGCAGCTGGCTGATATCCATATTGTGGTTGCTTATTATCTGTTTTAATTGGCTACAAAATAAAACAGAATCAGTAAGGTATTTCAATTCAATATTGCAAAGAGTATCTGTGGGAAGCCAGCTTAATAACGTATCCATTGTCGGTATGTTTTCGTTATTTCCGGCATCTAATACCATTAATTCTTGATGACTGAAGTTGATTAATTTTCCTGTGCCATTGGTTGTTCTGTCTAACCTATGGTCGTGGATTATGTAGCATTGCGTGCCGTGCTGAATGAGATCACACTCTATACCGTCAGCGCCATGTTCTATGGCGAGTTGAAAAGCTCTTAACGTATTTTCAGGCGCATCTCCACAGGCGCCTCTGTGACCCAATATCAACATGCATGATTACTTACTCGATTTGTGTGTGATTACCGTCTCATAAATTGCAGCCGCAGTCACTAGCAAACCGCCTATTAAGGTCTGAATACTCGGCGATTCGTGTAATATTAAAATCGAAAGTAGTACGCCATAAAAGGGCTGCATTGAGGCAATCAAAGAAAATGTGGCAGCTCTTAAATGTTGAAGTGAATGTGCTACCAAAGCGTGAGGTAATGCTGTGAACGCAGTACCTAGAACCAACAAATAAAGCCAATCTATTTGTTTTGCGGCCATAAGCTCAATACTACCGAAAGGCAGTAAAACTAAACAGATTACAGCGGTTTGCCATGTCATGGCTTTCACACCGCTGTAATGTGAAAAATGTTTCCTGTGAAGTAAATTTCTAAGTGAATACAAAATAGCCGAAGCAACACCGACTGTTACACCAAGTGTGATTTCATTGGTTAGATCTGGCGTTGGAACAATTAAAACGATACCGGTTAATACTGTTATGGCACTTACAACGTCCCGTAGGTGTAAACGTTTTTTTTCAAATAGAGGCTCTAAGAAAACGGTAATAACAGGGAAAGTAAATAGCGCAATAATACCTACGGAGACACCTGCGTATTGCATTGCAGCAAAATAGGTCACCCAATGAGCGGCCATTAAGCTACCTAATAAAAAGGCAAATCCATAGTCCTTGGGCTTATCGAGCAGTACTCGTTCTTTTCCGAGTAAGGTAATGAATAACAATATACCAAATGCAAAGAGAGAACGACCCAAGGTGATGTTTAGCGCAGGCAGGCCTATTATTTGAGAAAATAACGCCGTACCCCCTAGCAAGACCATTGTAATATGTAAGCCGATTAGGCTTTTTTTAATGGGATCCATAGATAAGGCTAGTTATTTTCCGCAGTATTTATGGTCGCAAAATGAGTGCCTAAGCGAGTAGGTTGGCCTTCAGTAAGTGCGGCTAAAGTGACGGCATCAGGTTCAAAACACACTACAATTGTTGAACCTAGTTTAAAGCGTCCCATTTCATCGCCTTTTTTAAGTGAAACTTGCTCTTCTTTGTCGTAACGCCAGTGAACCACCTGTTTTGTTGAAGGTGGTGTAACTGTTCCTGCCCAGACAGTTTCGATACTCGCAACAATAGTTGCGCCAACGAGTACCATCGCCATTTTACCCACTGGAGTGTCAAATAAGGCCACAACTCGTTCGTTTCGAGCAAATAATCCGGGTACATTTTGGGCAGTAAGAGGGTTAACTGAAAAAAGTTCCCCAGGTACATAAATCATATCTGTAACCGTGCCATCGACTGGCATATGAATACGGTGGTAGTCTCTGGGAGATAAATAAATCGTAGCAAACTGACCATTTTTAAATGGCGTTGCTAAATCAGGAAAGCCTCCGAGTAAGGTTGTTAGACTAAACGAATGGCCTTTTGCTTGAAATACACTGTCATTATCAATAGGTCCAGCTTGACTCACTGCTCCGTCTACCGCGTGAATAATAGACTGTTCATCGTCGTCTATTGGCCGCGCTTCGGGTTTTAATGGGCGAGTAAAAAAAGCGTTGAAAGTGTCGTAGTCTTCGGCGCTTTCATGCACAGCTTCCGTCATGTCGACTTTAAAGGCTTTAATAAAAACTTTAATTAACCCTGTGGTTAATGCACCACATTTAGCACTGGCGAGTAATCCAACTAGCCTAGATAAAGCATGCTTAGGAAGAATGTATTGAAGATTAACCTTGAACCAATTGAGCACCGACCGCCTCCATTATAAAAACACGGCTAGTGTACCTTAGAACATGATGTAAATGGCAGAAATTAACGTTTGTCATAGATAGGAGGGTTTTTGTTCAGACATGGAAGTGATTATTCTGTGGTAGCTGTCGAAGCGCTGTTGGCTAATCTCCCCTTTTTCCACCGCCGCTCTAATAATGCAGCCGGGGTCATTTAAATGCTTACAATCGCGGAATTTACATCCGCCGACTAAATCTCTAAATTCCCGAAATCCCCAAGTGACCTTTTCTTCGGGGAGGTGCCACAAGCCAAATTCTCTTACGCCGGGGCTGTCAATTAATTCACCTCCTGAAGGTAAGCTCAGTAATTTTGAAGCCGTCGTTGTATGTTGGCCTAAGCCCGAATTGTCTGAAATGTCGCCAACGAGTTCGTCAGCATTGGGTAATACTTGATTGATTAAGCTGGATTTACCCACACCTGATTGACCAACAAAAATGCTGGTTTGGTTATCAAGTAATTCGGTTAAAGCATTCAAACCTTCTTTGGTTTTACAGCTGGTCATTACCACGCGATAACCTAAAGAC
>CAYUZL010000466.1:0-3642 GCA_964449725.1 uncultured Alteromonas sp.
GCCATACACTGATTCACACAAGTAATTAGCGAGGAGTCCATAAGATGGAAATCATTCTTCTAGACAAAATCGCAAATCTTGGCGGATTAGGCGATAAAGTAAATGTTAAATCTGGTTATGCACGTAACTTCCTTTTCCCTCAAGGAAAAGCAGTTCCTGCAACTAAAGTTAACGTTGAAAAATTTGAACAGCGTCGTGCTGAACTTGAAGCAAAAATTGCTGAGCAGCTTGCTGCCGCTCAAGCACGTGCTGAGAAAGTTGAAGCATTAGAAAATGTAACTATCGCGGCACCTGCTGGTGACGAAGGTAAGTTATTTGGTTCAATCGGTACTCGTGATATTGCTGATGCAATTACAGCTGCTGGTGTTGAAACGACTAAGGCGGAAGTTAAACTTCCTACTGGTACGCTTCGTGACACTGGTGAATACCAAATTGACCTACAGTTCCATTCTGATGTTATGACATCAGTTAAACTTGTTGTTATTGCTGAAGCTTAATTACAAGTAGAACAAATATAGAACAAAAGCCAACTTATTATTAAGTTGGCTTTTTTTTGGAATTAATTAGTAATAATTCGTATTACAGTTTGTATCATTTTTATTGTTTAATATCTGATAAAACCACACTCTAGTTATTTTTTATAAAAAATCTCTTTTAAGGAGCAAATATGCACACTCGACTCACTTGTATTGCTGCGGCGTTACTGATTGCTAACAATGCATTGGCAGAAGACAACAACGCCGAAACAGATATTGAAAAAATTGTCGTAACTGGACAATACTTATCTAACAATAAGTCGAACTCTGTTAAAACGCCAACGCCGATTTTGGATGTTCCTCAAAGTTTATCTATTTTAACCGCTGATGATATTACCCAACGTAATATTGTTAGCATTGGTCAGGTTATCGATTACACTCCTGGTGTAACCACGTCTCAAGGTGAAGGCCATAGGGATGCAGTAGTTTTTCGCGGCGTTCGTTCTACCGCAGACTTTTATATTGATGGCGCAAGAGATGATGTGCAATATTTTCGCTCGCTTTATAACATTGAGCAGGTAGAAATATTACGTGGGCCGAATGCCTTATTATTTGGCCGTGGTGGCACTGGTGGTGTACTTAACCGTGTAACGAAAAAAGCACAGCTTAATGAGCAATTCACTGGTTATAAAACATCATTAAATTCTTTTGGTGGCTATCGTGCTGAAATAGATGCAAACGTAGCGACTAGTGACGAGTCAGCTATTCGTATTAACGCTATGTATGAGCATTTAGAAAATCATAGAGATTTTTTTGACGGCGACCGTATCGGTTTCAATCCTACTGCGCACTTCTCTTTAAGTGATGCAACTAAAATTGACTTGTCTTATGAATACATCAACCACGAACGCTTTATTGATAGAGGTATACCGACTAACAGTAATGGCCGTCCGGTAGAAGCCTTTGAAGAGGTTGTATTTGCTGACCCTGAAAATAACTTTAACGATGTTGAAGCTCATGTGTTTCGCGCCATAGTACAGCATGACTTTTCAGATACAATCAGAGGTAATTTTAGCGCCTCATACGCTGACTTCGACAAGGTATATTCTAACTTTTTTGCTAGTAGCTTTGACGAAGATACCAATGTTGTTGGTTTAGATGGCTATATCGATTCGACTGAAAGAGAAAATGCTATTTTCTCAGGAAACCTTGTCAGTGAATTTACAACAGGGAATATTGATCACTCGGTACTAATTGGCGCAGAAGCGATTTTTACTTCATCTGACCAAAACCGCTTCAATTCGCTTTTTGATCAAACCGATGACGATGTTGAGTTCTTTAACGTGTCTCGCCCGCTTTCATTCAGAAGCTTTTCAGGGATTAACGCAAGTGGTATTACGACTACGTCTGCGTTTAGTGATATCAATGACGATACTCGTGTTGAACTAGATGTGTACTCTTTCTTTATTCAAGACGAAATTGCTATTTCTGAACACTTAGACTTGGTGTTAGGTGCGCGATTCGATAGTTTTGATATCGAAGTATTTAACGTTGTTGCCGATGAAACCCGTTCACGCACAGACGATGAGGTTTCTCCTCGTGTTGGTTTGATATATAAGCCACAGGAAAACATCTCTATTTATGCCAGCTACAGTGAATCTTTCTTGCCTAGAAGTGGAGAGCAATTTGCCAATATTAATGGCGACAACAATCAACTAGACCCTGATGTATTTGAAACGGGTGAAATTGGTATTAAATGGGACTTTAGTGAAGGTTTAAGCTTAACGGCTGCAATTTTTGAAAACGAACAAACCTCATTAGCAGTATCTGATGACGATGCTGGCCGCTTCGACGTAATTGAATCAGAAATATCAGGATTTGAATTACAAGCTATAGGCCAGGTTTTAGATTCTTGGTCAATCAATGCCAATTATAGCTTCCTCGAAGGTGAAAATGGCTCAACAGGCCTAACGCCAAGAGAACTGCCTAAACACACATTTTCTGTATGGAACAATGTACAAGTGAGTGACGTTTTTGGTTTTTCAATTGGTGCGACTTACCAAGATGAAAGCTTTATTGTTAATGGTCCAAATAGTTCAGGTGTAAGAGCGTCTATCCCTAGCTATGTGCGTGTTGATGCTGCGGCTTTCTATGATGTGTCTGATACTATGAGAGTACAGCTAAACATTGAAAACTTAACTGACACCTTGTATTTTCCTAATGCTCATGCAGCAAACCAAGTTACTGTTGGTGCCCCAGTTAATGCGACATTGACATTAACAGGTAAGTTCTAGTTAGTGACTCTATTTTGGGAAAGCCAACGTTAAAGTTGGCTTTTTTTTGACAAAAATTAAATTTTTGAATCAAACATGGATTTCATTTGATTCGCGAATTCGGTAAATTTTTCTTTGATTGTTTGCTTTATTTTTATGTCGATACCACCAAAAAGTACAAGCCCTTCCACCCGTATAATTGGCCCATCGTAATCTGCAGAAGATCGGATTTTATTGTTAACACCGCCAAATATACTTATTGTCGAGGTTGATACTCTAACGCCTTCAGGAACATTGATATTGTTTCCACCAAACATACAGAATACTTTTAATGTCACCGTTTTAGAGGTGAAAATCGCTTGGCTTAAATCTATGTTTGCCCCTCCAAAGACTGTAATTACGTTAATTTTACTAGGAACCAACCAAGGGCCTTTACGATCAGAACCCGCGAAAATACAAATTACATTTTCTGCATCAGTCGTTTCTTCAGTGGAATATTGAATGCTCATGTCCGGCGCGTTGAAGTCTTTAGTTAAATCGGGTGCAAGAGGCTCTAAATCAGCAACTTGAGAAACGATTTTTTCTGCGTCATTACTGTCTACAACTACATCTAAACGGCGCTCAAAGGCTTCCTCGTTAATGTTTCCGTGACTGTAGTTATATATCAGGACTTCTATCACTTCTTCTTTGACAGTTTCTATAGGGCGATCTGAAGCGTTAATGTGCATATTGGCTTACCTAGCGACAATTTACCAATAAGTATTAACGATAGATAGAAAGTTGAAAAGAGATAAAGTGTAACTGAATGTAGATAAGATGTAATAAGTTATAAACACAATAGAGAACTACAATGATGTAGTTCTCTAAACAAATTTATTTAACCGCCACTAAAT
>CAYUZL010000467.1:0-3847 GCA_964449725.1 uncultured Alteromonas sp.
ATTAATGGCAGCTGGGATATCGATAAGACTTTTGACTATTTTAACTTACCACTAACAGAGCAGCTTGACGGTGAATTTCAATGGAGTGGCAAAGTAAACACTGTATTGACTGCAACCGGAGTCACCTTTGAAGGGAAAATAAAAACGGATTTAGTAGGCGTATCTTCAGAATTACCCGGCCTCTTGTATAAATCAGTAGATGATACGCAAATGTTGATTGTTGATGTGGTGGGTGAAACGGCAGAATCACAGCTTACCCTTTCGTTGGGTAACGATATTGGATTTAAAGGAACCCTAAATCATACGCCTTTAACTTTCACCGATTCGTTATTAACGGTAGGGAATAATCATAATTTTGTACCAACCGAAGATCACGCTGTATTGGCGTCATTATCGTTTGTTCAATTTGAGCCGTGGGCAGAGCTACAGCAGAATATAAATGAGCATTATGCGTCGGTACCTAAAAGAGAGGTTAGCCTACTTACTGTTCCACAGAGAGTTTATTTGAATACTGCAACATTAGCCGTGGCGGGATGGAGCTTTGATAATGCGCGAGTTAATGTTAAGCAGGAAAACAATACATGGCACATTGATCTCACGTCAAAACAAGCCAGTGGAAATGCACTAGTACCTGATCAGTGGCGAGACCACGGTGTAGATATTTTTGCAGAAAAACTCTATTTGTCATTGGAAAGCGGAGTTGAAAACGACAACTCAGATAGGAAACCACTAGATATATCTTTTCCACTGCGTTTTAAGTGTGATGATTGCAGAGTGAATGGATTAGAGATTGGCAAAATTGATTTAGCATCGAGCCCAAGTGGAAATGGTGTGAATATTGATCGGCTTTTAGTCAACAGAAATAACATATCACTTAATGTCACTGGCGGTTGGAATACAGATGGGAATAGCGTTACTTCGTTAAATGGCCATTTAAAAAGTGATGATTTTGGGCAATGGTTGGATTCGTTAGGCTTGACTTCAGGCATAAAAGATTCCGAAGCAGATGCGACGTTTGATATTAATTGGTCAGGTTCGCCCACTGAATTTGATTTAGCAAACCTATCTGGCTCACTAGATTGGGAGCTAAGTGACGGTTATTTGTCTCAAGTCAGTGATAAAGGAGCGCGAATATTCACATTGTTTAGTTTAAATTCTCTTGTGCGTAAACTGAGCTTAGACTTCAGAGACGTATTTGCACAAGGGTTCTTTTACGATGACATAAAAGGCACTATGACCATTGAAAATGGTAGGGCGAGTACTAACGACACTATAGTCGACGGTGGTGCAGGTGAAATAGAAATAGTGGGTTATAGCCAGCTCGACACTGAAACCTTGAATTACAATATTAATTTCACCCCCAATGTAACAGGAAATTTACCGTTTTTAGTGTATTTCCTAGCAAGTCCTCCTACTGCATTAGCTGCATTAGCATTAGATCAAGTGCTGACTTCCGCCAAAGTTATTTCAAATATAAATTATCAACTAACAGGAACATTTTCAGAGCCCGTTGTACAAGAGGTCGATCGCGATAGCAAAGATATTCAACTTCCCGCTCAGCAAAATGCGCCAATAGATGATTCGCCATTGCCCGCTACGGAAGTTCCTCTAAGTGAGTTGGGTGGAGTAAAAGAGAATGTCGTGCAAAGTTAATCTAGTTGCTGTTCAAATGACATCAACACCCAATCCAGAAGAGAACTTAAATTGGCTTGAGGGTGAACTTCGTGGGGCGAATTTAGTATCGAATTCAATTGTAGTATTGCCTGAGTGTTTTAGTTGTTTTGGTGGTGGGGCTAGTGAACAGGTTAAGTATATTGAACACTATGATAGCGGACATATCTATGCTCGTTTGTTGAACATTGCCGAAGAATTTAAGTGTCATTTGTTCGCAGGTAGTGTGCCGTTAGCTAGCGCGACAAACAATAAATTCTATGCGGCTTGTCGCTATATTGATGGCAGTATAAAAGGCGAAGCAAAACAGCGTGCTATTTACAACAAGATGCATTTATTTGATGTCTCCGTGGGAGATAACACAGGTAATTATTGTGAGTCTGACACAACCTTAGCCGGTGAAGATATTGTTGTTATCGATGTGGACGGGCTTAGAGTTGGCGTTGCAATTTGTTATGATATTCGTTTTTCTGCTTTGTTTGATGCGATGGGTGCAATTGATGTTTTGGTATTGCCAGCCGCGTTTACTGAGGTAACTGGCAAAGCACACTGGGAAGTACTGTTACGAGCACGAGCAATAGAAAAACAGTGTTTTGTTGTTGCAGCGGGCCAAGTAGGTCGGCATTGTAATGGCCGTGAAACTTTCGGACACAGTATGATAGTGTCGCCTTGGGGTGAAATTCTAGTACAACAAACCCATACAGTGGGAGTTGTGCAAAAACAGGTAGATAGGCAATCGATAGCTAGTATTAGAGCATCGATGCCAGTATACCAACATGCTAAATTTAGGAGCGATTTTGTCAAATAGCGTTGTAGACGACCTACTAACCCAGTCTAAGCTGGATCCGTCACTGTGCCAGCAAGCCATCGATCAAATGCTGTCGCACAAAGTAGACTTTGCCGATTTGTATTTTCAGTCTAGCCAGCATGAAAGCTGGGTGTTGGAAGATGGAATTGTTAAAGACGGAAGCTTCAATGTAGAAAGAGGGGTCGGTGTACGGGCTATCTCCGGAGAAAAAACAGGTTTTGCTTATTCTGATGATATTCAGTTAGACGCGCTTATGAAAGCGAGTGCAGCTGCGGCTAACATTGCTCCCAAAGGTGGCACGCTAAACTGTAAGACCTTTGTACAAGGAACTTATCCAGCAAAATACAAAAACAGCAATCCGCTAACATCATTGCAAGACAAAGAGAAAATAGCCTTATTAAAAGCGACAGATAGCTATATTCGTAAGCACGCACCCACTGCATCGCAAGTTGTTGTAAGCCTTTCAGCTGTACATGAACATATTTTAGTGATGGCCAGTGATGGTACTTTTGCTACAGATATAAGACCTTTAGTTAGACTTAACTGTTCTATTTTACTTGAAGACGGTGACCGAAGAGAGCGAGGTTCTGCCGGTATGGGCGGACGTTATGCTTATGATTTTTTCTCTAGCACTGAAAACAATAAACCTCGATACGAAAGCTTAGCCGATGATGCTATTCACATGGCAGCTGTGAATATGCGCGCCATTGATTCGCCAGCAGGAACAATGCCTGTAGTACTAGGGAATGGTTGGCCAGGTGTTTTGTTACATGAAGCTGTTGGCCATGGTTTAGAGGGCGATTTTAACCGAAAAGGCTCTTCTACATTCAGTGGTAGAGTGGGTGAGCAAGTTGCAGCAAAAGGCGTAACCGTAGTTGATGACGGTACATTGGATAACCGCCGAGGCTCTTTATCTGTTGACGATGAAGGCACGCCAGCAGGTTACAATGTACTGATAGAAGATGGTGTTTTGAAAGGCTATATGCAAGATAAACACAATGCTCGTCTAATGGGGGTTGAACCCACAGGAAATGGCAGACGAGAGTCCTATGCACATTTACCTATGCCTAGAATGACCAATACCTATATGTTAAACGGCTCGCATTCGAAAGAAGACATTATAAGCTCAGTTGAGCGGGGCGTGTATGCACCTAACTTTGCTGGCGGTCAGGTTGATATTACTTCTGGTAAGTTTGTATTTTCTAGCGCAGAAGCCTATTTAATTGAAAATGGTAAGGTGACTTCACCGATAAAAGGCGCGACTTTAATTGGCAATGGTCCAGAGGTTATGCAGCAAATATCAATGATTGGAAATGATCTTGCGTTAGATAATGGTGTTGGTGTGTGTGGTAAAGATGGCCAGAGTGT
>CAYUZL010000468.1:0-6834 GCA_964449725.1 uncultured Alteromonas sp.
GGTTTACCTATATGATAAGAACGTCCCGTGGTCTTATCTATACAGGAATTACTACGGATATAGAACGCAGACTCCGCCAACATAATGGCGAGATCAAAGGCGGAGCAAAAGCGTTGCGAGGAAAAGGGCCACATACGCTTATTGCCTTATGGGACAGTCATTCTCGTTCAGAAGCATCCAAATTCGAATGTTATTTAAAATCTCAGACTAAAGCGTACAAAGAAACGATTGTTCTCAACACATCTTTTTCTTACGATTTTAACGTGAAAAGAATTCAGTGATCAGGATTGCGAACCCCAAATTCAACACTAAGCCAATACAGGCAATTCCCATATTGTGATGTTGATCGATTTCTTTGTTAATATCGACCCCAAGTAGCAAAATATGCTTTCCTATTTGCACAATTATTTGCAACCCAACGGCCAATGCAAATGAAACGAACAACCAGCCTGTCACATTGCTCACGTATGCTGTCGATGAATAAACAAGCAGCTTTTCACTTGCAGTAACCACCATAGCAGTGCCTAGTAAGTTCCCTGCATGGTCTACTGCCACGGCCATTTGACCTCGCTTCAATGCGCCTTGAAACGAATCATTCTGGTTAGTTAACGCAAATCGATATTCATAAAAACGAGTCAGTACGATGGATATGGCCAATACCACAAAGTAACCACTGATAACCGCAATCACAGCGTTTACATCGCTACCGTCAACCCACAAAATAATGCTGCGTAAAATAATCGCACTAGCAATCACACTTGCGGCATCAACAAGCGCTATGCCCACATTTTTTTCTTTCAGTAATTGAGGGGTGTCGACGCGATGCAAGACCACCTTGTCGTGGATATATCGCCCTACACGAATCAATATAATACCAATAATGCCAAACAGAAAAATGCCAAAAGCGGCTTTTTCTACCCCTTGTTGAATGTGCCGCCCAATCACTGCCGACAACACGATACACAAGGCAAATAAACCACCAGAAAAGCCAATTCCATATGCGAAATTATCTTTCTCACTAATTTCTTCGTTAACATTAATCGAATAAAATTTTTCTTGTAACCATTTAATAAGCAACATCAACAACACAATGATGCTCAAATCGATTAATGCATATAACGCCAAATCGCTTGACACCGGTATCAACTTTACTAAGGTTTCCATGTACACTTCCTAAATCAAGTATCTACCTCTATTATGCGCATGAAATTGAAGAAAAGCAGTAAGTTATATGATCTAGCATTGAAAGAAATAGAGACCTTAGCTGCCGACGACCAAATTTGGTTCGAATCACTCGCTTTAACAGATAAAAACGAAGTATTAACCTTATTTGCTTGTAGCCATTTTATTAAAAACACCTGCCAAGCTCATCCCGGTTTATTGCCTTCTTTTTTCGAACAAATAACCGAAAATCAGCAGTATGCACCGCAATTGCAATGCCAATTAGATGGCATCACTACAGAGCTTGAATTGCATCAGTGTATTCGTCGTTTTCGCAATAGTGAAATGGCAAAAATTACTGCCCGTGACATCACCAAATCTCAGACCATCGAAACTTCATTGCAACAGGTTTCCAAGTTAGCTGATAGCTTAATCATGTCTACCTATAATTGGCTATATCAATTTTGCTGTCAAAAGTACGGAACCCCACAAAATGAGCAACCACTGTGTATTATAGCCATGGGCAAATTAGGCGGAGAAGAACTTAACTTTTCCTCCGATATCGATTTGATTTTCGCTTACCCAGAGAAAGGTGAAACCCAAGGCCACAGAAAACCAATTGAACACCAATTGTTTTTTACCCGCTTAGCGCAAAGATTGATAAAAGCACTGGATCAGATCACCACCGACGGACAAGTTTATCGCGTTGATATGCGCCTAAGGCCCTTTGGCGATAGTGGCCCTTTAGTTACTCACTTCGACGCATTTTCGGACTATTACCACGAACAAGCTCGAGAATGGGAACGATTTGCCATGGTAAAAGCTAGGGTACTCAACCCCAGCTGCGCAGCAGTGACGGAGCTAGAAAATATTATTCGCCCGTTTGTTTATAAACGCTATTTAGATTTCACTACCTTAGATGCACTGCAAACAATGAAATTGAAGATTTTTGCAGACTCGCGCAGAAGACAACTCACAAATAACATTAAATTAGGTGAAGGTGGTATTCGTGAAGCCGAGTTTTTTGTTCAGTCATTCCAGCTAACACATGGTGGACAATCGCCAAATTTACAAATAAAAAACTGGCGAAGCGTCGTTTCTCATTTATTAACACAAGGGTTTATCGATGAGCAAACCGCTTCAGATTTAGCTGAATCTTACTTATTTTTAAGGGAAGTTGAACACTGCCTTCAGCAAATCAACAACGAACAAACCCAAACCTTACCCGCCCTCGACGACGACCTCAATTGGCAAAGGCTTGTACTTTACACACAAACCGACTCTATCGCCCAAGTACAAAACAAAATTGAACTTGCTAGGCAGGCTGTACATGGCTATTTCAATGAATTATTTGTCGAAGAATCCGACACAACACCAAGCCAAGACGACAACTTTACGCAGCTAACTGCACTATGGTTAGGCGATTACGATGAAATAGAGCTATCCGACGCGTTACAGCATTACCTTTGTGATGACAGCGCAGGCCTCACTGCACACGCTTTGCTTACATTCAAACAAAAGTGTAATCGCGCTCACTTAAGTCATCGTGCACAAAGTCTGATTGATAAGCTTATCCCTCTACTTATTAGCGAAGCTTTAAAACCACCGACTTGCGACCACGTTCCACTTGAAAGAATGTTATTAATACTCACCGCAATTCTTGGCCGTACCACCTATTTAGATTTGCTTTATGCCTATCCTGACGTGCGTCAACAATTACTTGTGTTTTGTGCAGCAAGTCCATGGATTGCGGAACAGCTAAAACAATTTCCGCTGTTACTCGACGAGCTTTTATCTCAAGCCTATTTGAACCATTCTTCTGCCACACTAGAAGGTGTTAAAGCTGAATTTAAAGATGAACTTCGTCAAATGCTACTTCGCGTGGATCTAGATAATGTAGAGCTTCATATGGATGCGCTAAGGCAGTTCAAATTATGCCAACAATTTCGTATTGCTGCGGCAGATATACAGGGCTCATTACCCATAGAACAGGTTAGTGATCGTTTAACTGTATTAGCAGAAGTCATACTGAGTCATGTAGTAGAAACCGCCTATACTCACATGACGGATAAATATGGTGAACCTGATCACAGCCTCCAACCTCTTGATAGTTTCGCGGTTATTGCTTACGGGAAAATGGGTGGCTTAGAACTGGGTTATGGCTCAGATCTCGATATGGTGTTTCTTCATGATGCTCCTTCCTCTGCTGTTACAAGTGGAGAAAAGTCTATCGGTGCTCAGCAGTTCTATATAAAAATGGCTCAGCGGATAATGCATATTCTTAATACTAAAATGTTATTGGGAGAGCTATATGAAGCCGATTTACGATTGAGACCATCAGGTAATTCTGGGCTATTGTGTTGTCATGTTAATGGCTATGCCCACTACCAAGACAATGACGCATGGACTTGGGAACACCAAGCTTTAGTGCGCACTCGTGTGGTATTTGGAGGCACTTCTATCACTCAGCGTATTAACACCATTAGAACCGACGTATTACGTAGACAAAGAAACACCGCAGACTTAATCGAGAAAGTGGTGGATATGCGTAAAAAGCTCTACGCAAATAGCATTAACAAATCATCTAAAGATGTATTCAAACACGGGAAAGGTGGCATAACCGACATAGAGTTTATTTCGCAATTTATAGTACTCGCTCACGCAAACAAACTGAGCAAGTTAGCTGATTGGCCGGATAACTTGAGGATCATAGATACCGCTGTAAAAGAGGGACTTATTTCATCCGAAATAGCGACAAGCCTCTCACGCAATTATTTAACTCAGCGCAATGCTTTTCATAGGATAACTCTGCAACAAAGCCTTCTCAGTTCAAACCTGCACAGCGATGATAAAACAAGATCAGACATAGTAAACGCTTGGGCTACTATCTTGCCAAGTTACATTCCCGACGAATAAAATCAGACTCAACAGTAGTTACCACAAGAGAGCGCTGCTTAGGACAAAAGTAGCCTCTCACTGTACCATCAAAATTATTATCTATCGCTTTTGCCACATCAGCTAACGCCCCAACAATAGTACTGTCAGTTTGAAATTGATGTTTTATAACAAAGTCTTCATCTAAATCCCAAACCACCTGCATGCCTTCTTGCGCTGCGTAATCAGACAATATTGTTCTCAATGTACTTCCCGCATTGAAAGAACGAAATTTGTGCTCACCCACCCAGCGCTTGTCCACTGAATTATAGTTGCTCGACATGCTTTTCAATTTGGTATCTATGGGCGTTCCATCACTAGCAACTTCTAAAGTAAAGTCGTTAACAGGGTCTTTTATCAGTTCGCTAGACGATTGCCGAAATTCGCGATAAAAATTTTCTAATCCAGTTTCCACAGAACGTTTTTCAGGTGCGCCCTCAGGCACAGGTGCAGCGTTATACTCATATTTCATCAAAATAATAGTGGCCGCAACAGCCACAACTATGCCGATAAAACCGAACTGCGCTAACCAAAATTTGGCCCGAGAAAACTGCTTTTTCTTCATCACTACACTCTCATCAGAATATGACTATGATACTAGACCTACTTTTTAGTAGAGTAAAGCGAAGGCATATCCTTAGAGGGTCTTGTTTTGAAGCGCTTGTGCATCCATAAATAGCTTTCAGGTTGCTCATTCACAGCCGCTAAAATATGTTCATTCAACAAGGTTAATGCTTCTTCATCTGGTAATTCAGCCAAATTCTCAATAGGCGGGTATATCTTAATTTTACACCCTTTTTTAGAATGTTGAGTCGTCACCAACATTGGCACACACTGTGCGCGTTTTAGAAACATCAAGGTAGCTGTGGTTGTTGCTGTATCTTTAACTTCTCCGAAAGGAACAAAAATGCTTTGCGCTCTGCCGTAGTCCTGGTCTGGTAAGTATAAACACAATTCACCGTCATCTAAGGCCTGAATAAGCACTTTTGAGCTTCGCTTGTCTATCATGTATTTGTTCGACTGGTTTCGGCCGTGATACTGAAAATAATCCATCAAAGGGTTATTGTGTTTCCGGTAAAACGCGACACTAGGGTGGGTATAACCCAGCACCCGACAGGCCAACTCTAGGTTCATGTTATGCAGTGCTAACCCAAACACGCCTTTGCCAGACCTAAGCACTTTTTCAGCGTGTTCAAAGCCTTCAACTTCACCGATACGACAAATACGCCACTGCGGCCACCACCACCCAATAGCAGTTTCAAATAATGCCATGCCCGCTCTCGATACATTTTTTTTAACTAATGTATCTCGTTCAAGCTGAGAAAGATTAGGGTAAACGAGCTCAATATTTCTACGTGCAATAGCGACTCGCTTTTTTGCTAATTTAGTAAATAAAAAGCCAACACCTTCGCCTAACATTCTAATAACAGGTAATGGCAACCAAATTAGAACATAAAGTACACCAGCACCTAACCAAACAGGCCAATACTTAGGTAACAAGAAAGACCATTCAAACCGAGGCGCTTTAAGACCAGCCGACAAAGCTATCTCCAATATAAAACATATTAAATGAATTGTACCAACTCACACTGTGTGGGGAAAGCCAACCACTTCTATACGCCTACTGATTCACGCCCCAATACTGCGCCAAAAGGCATTCGCTGCGGCCATCACTTTTACTGGTGATTCCACATGAGGATAGTGACCTGTACTGTCCAGCCTTACCACTCTGGGATGCGTTACTCTGCTTTCATAGGCCATTGCCAAATGTTCCCCAGAAATAGGGTCATCGACACCGTTAATAAGCAAACTTGGACAAGGTGGGGTGTCTGTCGCCCCTCCCCAACGGTCTAAAAACACCCTACGTTCGTCCATATACCGGATTAAAGACGGAAGCACGGCTCTGCCGTTATTACATATCAGTAGCTCCCAATACATTTTTAGTTCTGGGGCAGGTATAAGTTGGGTGCAAATTTCATTCATGGTGGCAGCAAATTTTTTATACGAAGTGAAACGGGCCACCAAAGGCCCTAAGTGACTCATAAGTAACGTCTGAATCAACCTTGGACGATGCACTCCGTGAAATAAACCGCCATTGAGGTAGATACAAGACAAAATAGAAAACTGGGATTGTGGCTTTTTTTCTTTACTGGATGCGAGTAACTCTTGGGCAACCGAAACGCCATAGTCATGGCAAAATATATGACTTTTGTCTATTCCTTTGCTCGTTAACAACTCACGACAAACCGCAGCTTGGTCAGCAATTTTAATTGGCCTATTTACAGGTTTGTCAGACAAACCAAAACCCAGTAAATCAAATGTAATACAGCGAAATTGCGATGACAACTCATCCCACATAGGAAGCCAATCTATACTAGCTGTGGGAAAGCCATGAATTAATAGCAGAACCGGTAATTCAGGTTGTTCTCCTTTGCTATCACTGTCTTTTACAAAGATAGAATAAGAATTCCATTGAAAGTGTTCGCTATCTTTCTGCCATACCGCAAGTGTCATAATTTATCTCGTTAATAAGGGAAGCAAATCTTCCCCATGCTTGTATTTATCACATTATTTAAACCACTAAATACGCTGCCCTGGCCCGCAACACATTCATTAGCAAATACCCAAAAAAGGGCCCCCCCTTTTCCACTAGCTCCTAACCCAAGAGTATAAAAATTGCCTCTATTCACAATCTGCGGTTCCGACCGACCAACTTTGTGTAGATCTCGTTGGCCCGCG
>CAYUZL010000469.1:0-2732 GCA_964449725.1 uncultured Alteromonas sp.
CCTTTGTATTCCAATGCGGCAAATGTCTACGATACTCTTCCCGAAAAAATCAATCCCAATGAACGATACGTGTTTTATTCACACGGATACATTGTCGAAGGCACAAATCCAACCCCCGTGCACCCAAGATGGGGAACGTATGATTTTCCTGCAATCGTAAATAGGCTGGCAGACCTAAATGCAACGATTATTGCTGAGCATCGCCCGTCAAATACAGATCCGTTTACACATGCTCATAAATTAAAAGCTCAAGTTCAACAACTCATAAAAAATGGGGTTTCACCGAGTAACATCACATTTGTAGGCTTTTCTCGTGGTGGGTTTATTACCGCTGTCACCTCTAACCTTTTGGCTAACGATAAAATTAACTACGCAATACTGGCAGCTTGCACTAGTGGTTTAAGCGAGCATGAGGAAATAGTATTGTACGGCAATATTTTATCAATTTATGAAACCTCTGACAGCGTAGGCTCCTGTGAACAGGTTATTCAACGCAGTGATAAAAATATCTCTTCATTCAAGGAAATAGCCATATCCACAGGCAAAGAACACGGTGCTTTCTATCGTCCTATTGACTCATGGATTAAGCCTCTTATTGTTTGGTTTGAAAAACAAAATAATCCTGCTCCCTATACAATGTACAAAAGTGACGTTATCGAATTAGTCGATCCTATATCGCATCGAATTTATCCAGCCTTTGTAAAACTCCCTAAATCTTACAATCGAAAACCCAACAAAAAGTACCCCGTTGTATATGCCACCGACGCACCCTATAGCTTTCCCTTAATTGCGGGCTCAACAAGAAACCCAATGTATAGTGGAACTATGGAAGAAGTTATTATCGTTGCTATTTCCTATGCTAAACATTCACAAAGTTCGTCGAGTAGGGTCAGAGATTACACTCATTCTTTAGCCTCTAGCTGGAAGATGGCAACGGGAGGCGCTAACGCTCATCTCCATTTTTTTGCAGACACCTTAATCCCCTATATTGAATCAAACTATCGAGTAATCACTGACCGTCGTACCTATATCGGTCATTCATTAGGCGGTTTGTTCGGCGCATATGCCTTGATGACATCGCCAGATATGTTCAACAGTTATATATTAAGTAGCCCTTCGGTATGGTTTGACGATTTTTCTCTTTTATCGATAGAACCAATCAAGCCCACAAAACCAATAAGTGTTTATGTTGCGGTAGGAAGTTTAGAACAGCCAAAATATGGCGAAGGGCAAGACATGGTCAACAGCGCTAAGTTATTAACTGAAAAAATTGAAGGTCAAAATTGGTCCAATTTATCACTCAAATCCGTTGTTATTAACGATGCAACTCACTCAACGTCTTTTCCTACGTCTTCAATTCAAGGCTTGTTTTGGTTTTATGGGGAAAATTTATCTGATTTGTAATTTTGAGAATTGGTGCGTCTACCCTGACTCGAACAGGGGACCTCTACCATGTCAAGGTAGCACTCTAACCAACTGAGCTATAGACGCATCTCTTGTGAGAGGCGCGTATATTAGCGATGCTTTTTAGGTTACGCAAGTGTAAATTTAAACTAAATACCAACAAAAGGGAGCGGCTTAACCACATCGAGTATTTTTTGTTCACTTACCCGCTCTAAGAAGTAATCTCCCAAACGTTCAGATTCACTTATTACTTTCTGCCAATAATGAATGCGTTCTTTATCTTCCATTGATTTAAAATCTTTTCGGTCTGGAATCTTTCCATATGGTAGAGATTTCACAAACTCGTCGCTTGGTACCAACATTACTACATTATCATAATTTTGAGCATGAGGACGCCTGTTAGGATTTCCTTTGTCAAACCAACCTGCAACAGGATATGTAGAAAAGTGAGGATATAAAGTCAGTCCTCGAGCCGGCGCAAAACCCAAATCAAAGTGGTAATCAATAATACCTCCATCACGGTAAATATCATTTGGAGCATCAACAAGATCCCTAACACTGTCCATAACCATAGGAATAGAACCAGATGCGAGTAATGCATGCTGGACAGTGTTGTAGCCTATTTTTATTTGTTCAGTTGGTATGCCGTAGGGATCACTGATTCGCAACTTGCCACTATCGGGAGAGAAAATGACCCTATCATAAAAATACTTCAAATTTCGCCGATTCAATTTATTCAAAAACGCATTTAGTAATAGTGTAGTTCCTTGAATCAAGCTATTGTTACTCATCATTAAGCCCTTACACCTCGCTGCAATAAAGTGCACGGTAAAGGTGTCGTTATTCATTATTTCTAAAACACCATCTATTGGTACAACATAGGACACCAACTCCCTAGCCTTTTCACTCACTTCATAACTTGAACCACGGTCGGAGAAGACAGTCTTCGCATAACGACTAGCAAGCCTATCAATTGCTGCCACTGGGTCCGCTTGTGCAAAACACGCAGCTCTAAACGCTCCGGCTGACGAACCAATGATATTCATGTGTCCACAATGCCGAACAAAAAACTCACCAAATAAAGCTTTATCTAAACCTGCCAACACAAACCATTTAGGGCCACCCGACGCGCCTAAAAACTGTGTAAATAAATTGGGACCAAAAGGTTCCAGTTGCATTCTTTGAATAGCTTTAGGTCCAGCAAATATATTTAAAGGAGGCATCTATTATCGCTTATAATTAAACATGACCTTGTTAATAATACCTGAAAAACGAACAATTTTGGTACTAAATAAGTACAGGTTTTAATCGTCGGTCACCATATGTAC
>CAYUZL010000470.1:0-4594 GCA_964449725.1 uncultured Alteromonas sp.
CCCGTTAATTTAGATCTTAACACGATTACATTTCCCCCTACTGCGATTTCGTCCATTTTACATCGTGCAACAGGCGTAGCTATGTTTATAGCGCTTGTATTTGCGTTGTGGGCATGGTCTGTATCTCTGTCTTCTCCTGAAGGTTTTGATCGCGTTGTCGCAATAATGAACGGCATCGTAGGTTACATCATTACCGTCGGTACTGTGTCATTAATTACTTACCACATGTTGGCAGGTTTTAGGCATATGTTCATGGATATGGGGCATTGGGAAGAATTAGAGTCAGGTAATTTGAGTGCAAAAATTACTATTGGCTTATGGCTAGTGCTAACAGTCGTGGAGGCGATAGTAATATGGTAACTAATCAAGCAAACATCAAACGCAATGGTATTCAAGATTACGTCTCTATTCGAGCTACAGCTGCAATTATTGCTGCATTTACTTTGTATCTTGCCTTCTTCTTTATTACTACTGACGACATCACCTATGAAATTTGGAAAGGGTTATTTTCCACCATAGGTATGAAAGTTTTCACTCTAGCCGCTTTAGTTGCTGTGATGATTCACACGCGTATTGGTTTATGGCAAGTGTTGACGGATTACATTAAAGCACCAGGTTTGCGTGCAGTTCTTCAGTATGTTTTGAACATAATTGGCTTTGTCTACGTAGCAGTAGGTCTATTTGTATTGTGGGGAGTGTAGTATGAGTTTACCAGTACATGAATTTGATGCCGTTGTTATTGGCGCCGGCGGTGCAGGTATGCGAGCAGCTCTGCAAATATCTGAAAGCGGGAAGTCTTGTGCTTTATTGTCGAAAGTTTTTCCAACCCGTTCTCATACGGTATCTGCTCAAGGTGGTATTACCGTCGCATTAGGTAATTCCCATGAAGATAATTGGGAATGGCACATGTATGACACCGTTAAAGGGTCAGATTACATTGGCGACCAAGACGCCATTGAATATATGTGTAAAACCGGCCCTGAAGCCATTATCGAAATGGAAAATATGGGATTACCTTTTTCTCGCTTTGAAAACGGAAAGGTTTATCAACGTCCATTTGGTGGCCAGTCTCAAAACTTTGGTGGAGAACAGGGGGCGAGAACGGCTGCAGCGGCTGACCGAACAGGTCATGCGTTGCTACATTTGCTTTATCAGCAAAACGTTAAAAATAAGACTAAAGTTTTCAGTGAGTGGTATGCACTTGATTTAGTTAAAAACCAAGACGGTGACGTTGTAGGTTGTACAGCTATTGATATCGAAAGCGGTGAAGTTGTTTACTTCAAATCAAAAGCGGTTGTTCTTGCAACAGGTGGAGCAGGGCGTATTTATGCGTCTACAACTAATGCGCACATTAACACGGGTGACGGTGTTGGTATGGCACTGCGTGCAGGCGTTCCAGTTCAAGATATGGAAATGTGGCAGTTCCACCCGACGGGTATAGCTGGTGCCGGAACCTTGGTTACCGAAGGTTGTCGTGGTGAAGGTGGTTACCTTCTAAATAAGGACGGCGAACGATTTATGGAACGTTACGCACCAAACGCTAAAGATTTAGCGGGTCGCGATGTTGTTGCGCGTTCAATGATGACTGAAATCCGCGAAGGTCGTGGTTGTGAAGGTCCTTGGGGAACTCACATAAAACTTAAACTAGACCATTTGGGTAAAGATGTACTTGAGTCGCGTTTACCTGGTATTTTGGAATTGTCGCGTACTTTTGCACACGTTGACCCAGTAAAAGAGCCTATTCCAGTAATTCCTACCTGTCACTATATGATGGGCGGAATTCCTACCAATGTTGATGGACAATGTTTATCTGTAGATGCCGACGGTAAAGAAGCGCCAATTAAAGGCTTGTTTGCTTGTGGTGAAATTGCCTGTGTATCTGTACATGGCGCAAACCGCTTAGGTGGTAACTCATTACTTGATTTGGTTGTATTTGGAAGAGCGACAGGTTTACATCTAGGTAAATCTATTGACGACATCACGTCCCGTGATGCTTCGACTGATGATATCGATGCAGCTATGGTTCGTTTCAATCGCTGGGAAAACTCAGAAGTGGGTAAAGGCGAAGATCCAATTCAAATTAAGAAAGACTTACAAGAGTGTATGCAATTGAACTTCTCAGTATTCAGAGAAGGTGAGTCAATGGCACAAGGTCTTAAAGAGCTTGGTGATATTCGCGAACGTCTTCAATCTGCACGCCTTGATGATAAGAGCAGTGACTTTAATACTCAGCGTATCGAGTGCCTTGAACTTGATAACTTGATGGAAACCGCATTTAGTACAGCGGTAGCGGCAAACTTTAGAACAGAAAGCCGTGGTGCCCACAGCCGTTTCGATTGCCCAGATCGCGATGATGAAAATTGGTTGTGCCACTCTATTTATCGTCCGCAAACTGAAGAGATGCAGAAGCGTGATGTGAATATGGAACCTAAGTTACGCGAAGCCTTTCCACCTAAAGCTAGAACTTATTAAGGAGTAGCGACAATGCAATTGAAATTTTCTATTTATCGTTACAATCCAGATGTTGATAATGCACCTCGTATGCAAGATTATCAGTTAGAGGTTGAAGAAGGCCAAGACATGATGGTTCTAGATGCGCTTTTAGCGTTGAAAGAACAAGATCCAACCTTGTCGTTCCGTCGCTCATGCCGTGAAGGGGTATGTGGTTCTGACGGTATGAACATGAATGGCAAAAATGGTCTTGCTTGTATTACACCTCTATCGGCTTTAGGTAAAGGCACAAAGGTGATTAGACCACTGCCTGGTTTACCAGTCGTACGTGATTTATGTGTTGATATGACACAGTTTTACACGCAATATGAAAAGATTAAGCCGTTCTTAATCAATGATGGTAAAAAGCCCCCTGCAAGGGAGCACATACAATTGCCAGAAGAAAGAGAAAAGCTTGATGGTTTATACGAATGTATTTTGTGTGCATGTTGTTCAACTTCATGTCCGTCATTCTGGTGGAACCCTGATAAATTTATCGGGCCAGCAGGTCTTCTTCACGCCTATCGCTTCTTAATAGATAGTAGAGATACGGCAACAGAAGAACGTCTTAATGACTTAGATGATGCATTTAGTGTGTTCCGTTGCCATAGTATTATGAATTGTGTGGCGGTTTGCCCGAAAGGTTTGAACCCGACTAAAGCAATTGGTCATATTAAGTCAATGTTATTACAAAGAGCCGTTTAACATAAAAGTAGCGATTGTTTTACTTTTATTTAACAATATGAATGGCTGTCCTACAAAGACAGCTATTTTTTTGTCAAAAATGAGTAAAAACATGATAAATAAGGTTGGGTTACAGGGCCATACAAGGGTAAAATAAAAGAATTATCCTAACGTGTGAGCAGGACAAGGCAAAATAATGCAAGATAGCGTGATGAAAGCGTGGTGGGAATCATCGCATATGGCTGGGGCTAACGCTCCGTATGTCGAAGAGATGTATGAAGCCTATTTAGACGATCCTTTAAGTGTTTCTGACGAATGGCGTCAGGAGTTTGAGCAACTTCCAACTGTCGATGGCGTCGCAATCGATACTAACCATAGTCAGATTCGCGCCGAGTTTAAAAAACTCGCAGCTCTTGGTCCCCTAGCAAGAGCGAGTAAACAAACCTCTCCTAGTTCTAATACGTCAGACGAAAAACAAGTTAAAGTTTTACAACTTATTAATGCATTTCGTTTTCGCGGTCATCAGCATGCTAATTTGGATCCACTTGGACTGTGGCAACAAGAAAGAGTGCGTGACTTAGAACTTTCACATCATTCATTGAGTGAATCAGATTTTGATAAAAGCTACAACGTAGGCTCTTACGCTGTTGGCGAAGAGTCTATGGCGCTAGGTGCCTTGTTTAAATCGCTGAATAGAACTTATTGTGGTTCTATTGGTGCAGAATACATGCACATTACTGACACTGAACAAAAGCGTTGGTTACAGCACAAAATCGAATCTGTTGAATCTAAGCCTCAAATAGATAAAGATGCAAAAATTGCTATCTTAAAAGGCTTGATTGCAGCCGATGGCATGGAAAAGTATTTAGGTGCTAAATTTCCGGGGGCAAAACGTTTCTCTCTTGAAGGCGGTGATGCCCTTATTCCTATGCTTAAAGGGCTTATTCATGAAGCGGGTGCAGCAGGCGCTAAAGAAGTTGTGGTGGGTATGGCTCACCGCGGACGTCTAAACGTATTAGTTAACGTCTTAGGTAAAAATCCATCGGTTTTATTTGATGAATTCTCTGGTAAGCACGACGAATCATTGGGCGCTGGTGATGTTAAATATCACGCTGGTTTCTCATCGGATTTCGCAACATCTGGAGGCAATGTTCATTTAGCACTTGCCTTTAACCCATCTCACTTGGAAATTGTTAATCCAGTAGTTATGGGGTCAGTAAGAGCGAGATTAGGTCGTAGAGATTACGAAACCCATAATGTATTGCCTATTACTATTCACGGCGATTCTGCTATTGCAGGTCAAGGTGTTGTACAAGAGACATTTAACATGTCCCAAACCCGTGGTTTCGCTGTAGGCGGAACGGTTAGAATAGTGATTAATAACCAAGTTGGTTTCACTACGTCTAAAACGGAAGATACT
>CAYUZL010000471.1:0-4660 GCA_964449725.1 uncultured Alteromonas sp.
AGCCACATTATATAGGGGATACCAAGTTTCAGTATGTAACAGGTGCATTCCTCCAGCTTCATTCAGATTTTTCTCGACAATCGGAGAAATAGGGATCCACACCGGTTTTTTATTAAGCCATCTAAGGCACAACTCACCTACATCTTTTTCATTATAATAATGAGGCTTTTGAGACCAAAGTTGCATCGGTGATTGGTTAACGAGTATACCAACGTTATCACAAGATATTGTTGGTAAAGCATCTAGCTCGTACTTTAGTATTGGGGGATGATGTATAATAACTAGGCCAGCAGTTACCGTATCTTCATGAACCAACATATCAACATTGTCACGATAGGTTAACTCAGTATACTCTTTTGCAATCTCAGAAATTTTTAAATCGTAGCGAGGCCAATGGAAAAGCCCTACACGTAACCCGCTATTTAATGCGGCAGAAATATAGCCTTCGTTACACCGCCTAGTTCCGCCAAGTAAGCTCAAATCAGACACAATGACTAGATCATAGTGAGTATTAAGCTGCCAATTATTTGGTGCGAGTCCAGCTGGAATGGGAAAAGGCTCTTTCAAACTTTTTCGATTGGTAATGATTTGTTGACTATCTTTACCAACTTTAATTTCTTTCCAATATTTTGCTTGCCGTGAATACTCGTGTCGAATACCAAACGTTAGGCTATTCAAACTCGTTTTCTTATTTTGAGTAAGAGAGTTTTCGTGAACTAAAAAGAAAGAGAGAGGAACCTCTTTCAAAATATCTTGAACAGAGTCATTTCCCCATAAAATCCTTGCTCGTTGAACAAATTCATCATCAGCATTAGCAGAAACACCATCCCACTCACCGAGAGCGGATAAGTCTTTCTTTCTTATTAGAACAGAAGGGTAACTCCTATGGACGTAATCGAGATTATTCCTTTGTGGTCGCAATGCAAAACGTAAATTGTAATCAACACGAGCCATCATAGAGCAAGTCACCTTCAGCCTAGGATTACTCATCATTGCCCCCATCTGGATTTCTAGCATTTGCGGATGCGACCAATCATCACTGTCGTGCACAGTAATAAATTCTCCAGTGGCTAAACTTAATGCTTTATTACGAGTGCCGTATGCTCCAATATTAACCTCGTTGCGAACAACTCTTAAGCGTTTATCCTTTTTTGCAAACAACTCTAAAATATCAATGGACTCATCTGAACTACAATCATCCACCGCAATAATCTCAATATTTTGCCAAGTCTGAGCGAGTAAAGACATGATCGCTACAGAGATAAAGTCTTGTGCATTGTAAACAGGGACTAAAATACTTATTTTAGGTCCGAATAATTTGGGCAATGTTTTTACCACATCAACGTTGCCAAATGTAAACCCTTGTTCCGAATCTCTAAATGTTAGTTCAGCTAACCCCCAGTGCGAATAAATTATATTCAACGTTAATAAGCGTTTATCAGCCTCTAATTCCTCGTTACACGATGAACAAAGAAAGTCACTATCAAATCTTATAGCAATAGTTTCTTCTATAAAATTTCTAGCTTTATCTTTCAAGCCAAGTTGCAACAGTGCTTCAATTAAGAGTAATTTCGTGCGTTTGGCTCTGTAGAATTTTATATCTAGCTTTCGAATGAGCTTCAAATTGTCGTATGCTTTTTGCCATTCTAGGTTTGAACTGAACCATCTACCAAGAGTGTAAAGAGCTAAACTTCGTTCCTTGTTGCTAAGAGTTTTATCCTTTGATGCATTTTCTAACTCTTTTATGGAATATCTGCTAAATCCCCCCCAAAGCTTCAGGCCTAATTCAGAAATAGACACTTTAGCATTACTGTTAGAAGGAACGACACTTAATGAACCTTTGCCATTGCACAAACGTCCCTCTTCTTTACCGTTTTCGATATAATGCACTAACGGATTTATCCCCGCATTAGCTACGTCTTTATAAGTATCTAAATACCATAAACTATCGAAATCTGGGTTGGGAAACCGACCTTCTAGTGCTCCAAACATTACATAGTGAAGTATTGGGTTATGACCAGAACCTTTTACATCTGGATATTGTTCGAGATACCATTCTTCATCAAATAGCTTTGAAGTTCTAATAACAGTTGTATCTCTAGTTTTGGGTTGTTTCTTGAATTTCGAAACTAATTTATAAATTTTTAACATAAAAAGAATCCATTATTTAAAGCTCCAAGAAACTCATTAACATTGTCGATATTTTCTGTAGCAACGAAGTAGCAATCATTATACGACAACGTTGCACTATGCCTAGATTGAAAAATTTCCTCGGTATACACATCAATACAGCATCAATATTATTTATTGAGGATCGAGTTTAACAATATGAGATTTGAGTTGTTCTTCGAAGCCCATATCCATTGAAAGTGCCTTTCTGGCATGATTTGCTCTTTGGAGAGAGTTGTATTCATGATTATCAATACCGTTTAAAAGACATGTAAAAAGGTCTTTTTCTGCAATTGCTTCATCATAATAAACAACCCGAATATCAGGCGATATTTTTGTAGCTAGTCTGACGACACCAGTCCCTCTAGTGCTATATACCTGCTGACAGAGGCCCATCAAAAAACATTCTTCGATTACTGGATTTAAGTGTTCGGTATGCAACTCACTTGCAAGCGTTATGTTTTTATACTTTGACTTTAGAAACTCTAAATCATCTTGCGATTCGTTAATTGGCGTGCCAAATAAAAGAATGTTATTTCCTAAATTTTCATCAATAATTCGTTCGATCATACTCAAACATGCAGACTTTCCAAATAACGCTGATTCATCAAATCGACTAACGCCATATATAACGTCTCCGCCTCTGTAATGTATCGCAATATAGCTTTTTTCACAGATAGTTCTATTTTTTTTAATATCAAGGTATTTTTGGTTAAAAACGTGTTCGATTACACCTGAATAATTATTACCATAATTATAGGTTGCTGGTACGATATTGCCTTTCTTATGTTTGGCATCGTTAATAACTTTTTCACGATTTTCGCTACTACCTCTAACTTGTGAGCCATTTGATAATTCAGAATTTGGTCGTTTGTCGAGCTTTGAGTATGTATATCGTTGAAAAGCATCGAAAGGTTTGAAATGTTGCTTAACAAACTCATCTGAAAACACGTCGGGCAATTCGCTGGTCGTACAATGAAAAATATTATTAGATTTTCCAACCCAACTAAAGTAGAAATCTAGGCCAAATTTACGCGAGAGTAAAAGTCCATTAACAATTGCATTTATGCGCTCAGTTGTCCCATCTGTACGAGCGGTCAAAACCATGCCAAACAACTGTTCACGGTAAAGGCCAATTCTCTTAACGTCAAAAGAATCGTTTTCGCAATATTTATCTACTACTGATAAAAGTTTATAGGACAATCTTAGATCGATTCCTTCGATAGAAACGGCGATCTTTCTAATTAACGCTAGATCTTCAGGTTTCATAGTTTTTTAATGTTAGTGATGTAAGAAAATAAAAGTTATACATAAGAGCTTATATAGTAATATCCAGAACAGACATGTAAAGGTTAGCAACACTTTTTGCGTGTCGTTCTGGCGAAAAACGCCATGACATACTATCTGCAACGTGTGCTCTAACATTAACATAAAGCTCTGATAAATCATCTATTTTCTCAAATTTCTCTTTGAATTTGTTGGCGTTGGCTCTTTCTACAAGACAAAAAGGGGATAACTGTTGAAGCAACTCTCGATGCCCACCTTCAGAGGAAATAATCATCGGAGTACCTAACATTCCAGCCTCAACGATTGTGCGCCCGAGTGGTTCATTTTTAGCTGAAGAAACTAGCGCATCAGTTCCTGAAACAATTCGCAAAGCGTCGTAGCGATATCCAGCGATAATGATATTATTTACGACATCAGACGATATAAATTTGCGCTTTAAATCGTTGATTTCACTACGTGTAGTTAATACGACAGAAATAAAGTAATGTCCTTTATTGGATTTTACAGACTTCGCGGCGGCGTCAAAAAACATATCCCATCGTTTTCTTTTGTTACCATTCGCGATCATAGTAAAGACTTTGGCATCCAATGGAATGTCAAACTCATTTTTTAGCCAATAACTATCTTGTTTGCGATCATAATCTCCTTCGATAGTAATTGGATCGTCAACTACTATAACTTTGTCTCTAATACTTGCAGGGGCGTGATCTATAACAAACAACGTATTAGTTAGTACCATTTCGGCTGCTAATAAAAACTCTTCAGCTTTGGCAGGATGTTGGAATAATCCACGTTCATGCCAAACATGAATAAATCCAATTTTTTGTTTCAAGGCTCCCCATATTCTGTGCATCCCCGCATCATTTGTGTGAATGACCTCAATAGACTCTTTATCTAATTGTTTCTCTACATCTGTTGCATGTCTGAGAATACCGTCGATAACAGGTTCGTCAAAGGGCGCTCTTTTATCTATGCTAGGAAGTGAGATAATCACGTAATCTAGACCTAATCGTATTATGTAATCAACGGTTGGACCATCCTGATCTAAAATAACAACGATCTGAAAGCCCATTTTTGACATTTTCACAGCCAAATCAAGAGCAGACAAATCGGCTCCACCTGGTCTAGCTTCTTGCCAATTTCCCCGTTCTCCCTTTCTACCAGAAATTGGGAAACCAATTTTTTTCGTCGATAAATTATTCAC
>CAYUZL010000472.1:0-2719 GCA_964449725.1 uncultured Alteromonas sp.
GAACAACACCGATAGAGGCAGGGCAGGCTTCAGTACAGCTTAAAAAACCAAAATAGACAACGGCGACTTTACCTTCCACATCAGAGAGTGAAAACTTTCCCTGTTTGGTTTCTAAAGTAAAAGGGCCACCTAACTCGCTAATAGGTCGATACTTTTGACCTATGGGTTGAGTGGATGTTGTTAAATAAAAAACAATGATTGAAACAGATAGAAGAAGCGCTATAAAAGCCGAAACTTTTACGATTTTTGATTCATTCATAAGGGCATACTTAACTCGTTAACACCAGGGCTTAATGTGTCTGTTTGTTCATCACGTACATAATCTACTGAAATGAGTATGCTTAATACAGTAATGATGATGATGGACAGTACAAACATCTTCCTACCCCAAGCTTGTTCGTTTTCTGCTTTTGAACCTGTTTTCACCAAATAAATCCAATAGCCATTCATCAATACAATGACAACTGCGTATACGATACCCGCATAACCTTGGGTGTAGAGTAATAGTGAAGAGATTGCAAAGCCAACAATATACACATACATATGGAATCGAGCTGCTTCTATACCGTATTTGACGGGCAATACAGGAATTTTTGCTGCTTTGTAATCTTCAAACCGACATATTGCAATTGCATAAGAATGAGGGATTTGCCAAAAACAGAAAAGCAGTAAGAGTATTGCAGCGCCCATGTCGAAACTATTTGTAATCGCCACATACCCCATTACAGGCGGGCAAGCACCAGAAAGACTGCCGACTAGGGTTCCGTAAACTGAATTTCGTTTGAATTTTAACGTATACAGACCGACATACACCAAAATACCTATAGCACCGAAAAGTACGGCATAAAACGTAGTGTACAAGTATAATAGGGCGAAACCGAGAGCGCCAAGTATCAGGGCGAAGAGCAATGCGGGTAGGGTGTTAATACGGCCTTGAGCTAGCGCACGGTTTTTGGTTCGGTTCATTTTCAAATCAATGTCGCGGTCAACATAATTGTTAACTACACACCCAGATGCAACAATTAATGCTGTACCCAGTATGACGATAAAAAATACGAACCAGTCGATATTTCCTTTAGCAGCAAGGAAAAAGCCGCTGGCAGCGGCTATTAGGTTTCCGAAAATTATGCCAGGCTTTGTCAGCGAGACATAATCTTTAATTATGTTTTTCACAATGAGTATTAGTGTCCCATAAGTACATTGTGGTTCAAATGTTCAAATATCCACATAGAACCAACGAGTACAAATAGCACAATAAACACAGTGTAAATAGCACTGGTGGTCACCCAGACTTGCTCTGATGACCCATTCATATGAAGGAAAAATACCATTTGAACGAGTACTTGGGCTATTGCAGCGACCACAATAGCGACTACTGTAAAGGTGTCGCTACCAACACCAGACATAACTAAATAAAATGGAATAATGGTTAAGACGATAGATAAAATAAGTCCTGTTACGTACTCTTTAACACTACCGTGTGCTTGTCCACCGTGACCTGTTTCAGATGATGACATTACATAGCCCCTCTTAAGTATACGAAGCTGAAAACACAAATCCAAATAATATCAAGGAAATGCCAGAATAAGCTTAAGCAAGAGAGCCTAATTTTATTCTCATTAGTAAAACCATCGCGCTTGAAGTGGATAGATAAAACAAACATCCAAATTAGACCGATAGTAACGTGAATGCCATGGGTAGCAACTAGGCTATAAAAAGCTGTCCAGTAACCACTTGTACGTGGCGTTGCGCCTTCATGGCTAAAATGGATAAACTCATAAATTTCCATTCCAAGGAAGCCAAGCCCTAGTAAAGCGGTAATCATTAACCACAACTTCATCTTACCCATGTTGCTAGCGTTTGCACCAAGCATTGCCATACCAAAGGTAAAACTACTTAGAAGTAGGAGCGCAGTTTCTACAGCAACAAATCGTAGATCAAATAACTCATGTGGTGTTATCGCGTTGGCAAAGCTCTGTCCCATTACAGCAAAGGTTGCAAACAAGGTACAAAACAAAAGGCAATCAGTTATTACGTATAACCAAAATCCGAACATGTAGCGATCAGCTGCCTCTGCCTCATGGTGATGATGGTCATCATGCATGTCGTGATCGTTAGTTAATTCTGTCATAAATACAATCCAAAATTTTTAATTTTCATTTATGGCGCTACTTTGTGTAGCGCTATAAAAATACGTTATCAATTACTTAGCAAAATTAGCTTTCATTTTGCTTTGTGGGCTTCCACTTTTTGTAATATTTGGCATTTTTCTCAAAGTAGTAACTACGTTTTTCATTACTTTTCAAGAATTTACCTTCAATATCTTCAACTTCAGGTACTTCTACATAATAATCTTTGTCACGCTCGAAGTTGAGTTTCATCCAGCAAGCGAAGATAGCAACGATAGATACAATAACCATCCACCAAATGTGCCATACAAACCCAAAGCCCATAGGCAGTGTTAGCATTCCTAATACTGGACCAGCCCAAGTATTTTTTGGCATATGAATACGGTCGTATTTTGCTGGTTTCTTATACGCTGTATCTTTTTGCTTCATATCGAGTAGTGGATCGCGATCACTGATTACTGGAACTTCACCAAAGTTGTAAAATTGAGGAGGTGACGCTGTGTACCATTCTAGAGTATGCGCATCCCAAGGGTCACCTGTTTCGTCTTTGTATCCAGGCTCATTTCGTTTGTACAAGCTCCAAGCGATAT
>CAYUZL010000473.1:0-7128 GCA_964449725.1 uncultured Alteromonas sp.
GCTGTAGACGCTTGGGGGCTAAGGGATTAATGATTTATATTAAAACTAGAGGGGTAAAATCCTTGGTTTCAGGGAAGAAATTTGGAATGAGTTTTATTACAAGCTGCCTAAAAACAAAAACTCAAACTTGAAACACGTTGGAATTTAAAAATTGTTTGTGTTTTCATGTGTCTACGCAATGAGTCTACGTAAATATTCATACTTTCATTTAATCTTGTGCCAAGCCAGTACACAGTGAACTCAGTATTTTGATAAAAGTAGTATTGAAGTGCATGCCATTGCCGATACCCTATTAATGGGAATATCTAAAAGTTAAATCGGCAAGGTATTCAGTAGGGCATTTCAAATAAAACAAAGCGATTTAAGTCTGCAGTAAAATAAATAATTTAAAGGTATAGATATGAAAATATTAATATTAGGCGGTGACGGTTTTTGTGGTTGGCCCACGGCATTGCACCTTTCTGCTGCGGGACATGATGTGATTATAGTAGACAATTTGTCACGTCGAAGAATTGATAACGAATTAGACATTCAGTCTTTAACACCAATTCAAAGTGTAAGTGAGCGGCTATCGGCGTGGAAACACGTATCAAACAAACAAATCCATTTTGAATATATTGATATTGCCCAAGATTATAACGCATTACTCAATTTACTCACCACATCGCAACCTGATGCCATAGTGCATTTTGCCGAACAACGTGCTGCGCCCTATTCAATGAAGTCTGCGCAACATAAGCGTTATACGGTAACAAACAACCTGAATGCTACCCACAATGTATGCTGCGCAATAGTCGAATCGGGCTTAGACATTCATTTAGTTCATTTGGGCACTATGGGTGTGTATGGTTATGGCACTGCAGGTTCTAAAATTCCCGAAGGGTATTTGCAAGCCAAAGTGGGTGAAAACGATACCGAAATGGAATTTTTGTACCCCGCTAACCCCGGTAGTATTTACCATATGACTAAAACCCAAGATCAGCTTTTCTTCTTTTACTATAATAAAAATGACCAAACACGTATCACTGATCTTCACCAAGGCATTGTATGGGGTACTCAAACTCAAGAAACTAAATTAGATGAAAGGTTAGTGAATCGTTTTGATTATGATGGTGATTACGGCACCGTTCTTAATCGTTTTTTAATGCAAGCTGCTGTTAACTACCCACTCACAGTTCACGGAACAGGCGGACAAACCCGTGCCTTTATACATATTCAAGATACCGTTAGGTGTATTGAAATTGCCATCCAAAACCCACCTAAAAAAGGAGAGCGAGTAAAAATATATAATCAGCTCACTGAAACCCATAAAGTAAATGATTTAGCTGAAAAAATTGCGGCTTTGGCAGGCGTGAAAGTTAAATATATTAAAAACCCTCGCAATGAAGCTCCTGAAAATGAGCTCTTTGCAGAAAATGATTGCTTTCTAAGTGATGGCCTTAAGCCCACTAAATTAGCGGATGGGTTATTGGAAGAAGTGGTAGAAATAGCAAAAAAATACAGTGCACGGTGTGATTTAAGCAAGATACCTTGTGTTTCTAAATGGGTAAAATAAGGGTATTTCAAAAATGAATACCAATAACATTCTTATGTATTGTCCCATTCCGACTTGGGCATCTACTCATGCATTAGCTTTGCTAAACAAGTTAGAGTACACCCCTAAAACTACTCACTTTATTATTGGAAGTTATTTAACGCGATTTGATAATAATGGCGTGGAAGAGTACAAAAGAATTATAACTCAGCGATTTGGGTGCGCTGTCTACGATACCTTACATTATGATGACAATAATCAATTGTATTTTAAATTACTTTCAGTGTTACAAGAGTATTGTAGCACTGAAAAAGGTGGGAAAATTTTTTTCCCTAATCATATATATTCATTTATACACACCCTCTCTTCATCTAATTTAGTTACTATCGCTAAACTCATATCCAAGAGTAATATGACTCTATATGCCTTTGATCATGGACCGGGAGACTCTATTGATTTCTACGACAAAAATACGTTAGAAGCGTTATCTTTTGCTAAAAAAATTTATTTATCAACTCCAGCCACCTACCCACTTTACAAAGACTCAATCAAAGAAAAAATTGAACTTGTTTCACCGTCTTATTTGTCGCAAGCAATCGAAACTCTTTCTAAAATGCAAAATATTGATATGGACATATCGATATTTAAAGAAACTAAATGCATACTCATAGTCGGTGGAACCTATGATTATTCAATCGGAAATTCATGTAAAAATGCATATATTGAATTGATAGCAACAGCAAAAAACGCTGGCTATAAATGTTTGTTTAAACCACACAAACACCAATACCACAAAGAACAATTACACTGGTTAGATAGTATAAAAGACTCCGGAGCCTTGATTATAAACGACATAGGGTGTTCCGCAGAAGTACTAGTGCACAGAATAGAGCCCGTTGCGGTTTTTAGTGTATGCTCTAGTACTCTCCATCATTGTTTTAGTTATCTACAAACTCCAGCTTTTACAATGCTATCCCCTGAATTGTTACAAGAAATGATGGAAAATAGCACTGCTGCTTTAGGGAGAAAATCAGCCAAGGCTGACTCTTATCGCTTTTTGGAAGTCATGCTATGTGGAATGAAATTCCCACATTATCAGAAGTTTCTGCACAAATGTGACCAACCCAAACACGTGCTTTTAGCGCTTTGTACAGAAACAGAACAAGGTTTTTCACAAATGGAACTCGTCAGACGAGCGTTTTATTTACGAGAACAATCAGTTATCAATAAAGAAGAAAAATTTAATATCTTAATACGCGAACACGATTCATTTTACCTCGACTCAGTTCTAGCCTGTCGTTCTCGGCAATTAAATTATGCTATTTACGGTACAGGGCAAGGAGGTGTCGATTGCTTACATGTAGCAGAAAGAGTCGGCTATCTTCCTAAGTTTTTCGTTGATAAAACAACAAATTCACAATTTACGACGAAAACAAACATTAACGTTGTACTATTAGAAGATGTTGATTATCTTAAATTTTTAGATTTAATTTTGGTTTCTAGTATTACTTATGCAAATGACATTTCAGCTAAAATAGCAGAAATTAAAGCACTCAGTAATTTGAAAGTTATCACGATTAATTACCCAGTAAATCTAGCATTAAGTTAATATATAGCAGTAATACGTAAACAAATAGATATATTTTATTAACCGCCCCGATTAAGTTAATAAAATTGAAACATGGCCGATAAAAACAAACAACATGAAGTTGGTGAATGCCGAATGAAAAACTTTATAACGTCATATTTACACACAATGCAAGAAACTATTGGAAAAGTAGACCCACAGGACATTGTCGATATTATTCAATTACTAGAATCTTGCCATGAACACTCCGGAAAAATATATATTATTGGCAATGGTGGAAGCGCAGCAACATCATCTCATATGGCAAATGATTTATCCGTTGGATTAAAGCTTAGAAAGATCAGAAACTTTGACGTTGAAAGCCTTGCAGACAACGCAGCTGTTTGCACTGCGATTGCAAATGACACTGGCTATGAAAATATATTTTATACACAGTTGCTCCATCGATTACGTGAAAAAGACATTGTGATCGCTATTTCTTGCAGTGGTGATTCTCCTAATATTGTCAAAGCAGTCAAATACGCAAACCAAATTGGTTCAAAAGTTGTCGGTTTAACTGGGTTTAATGGCGGTTACCTAAAAGATAACTGTAACGTTGGATTACATGTTGCAACCGAGCACGGAGCGTACGGTATTGTTGAAGATATTCATATGATGCTAGATCACGTGATTTTTTCTTATTATTTATCTTTACAACAAAAATCCTTTTTAGCTACGGCTATTTAAACTTTATCGACAATGACTATGATTAAAGTTGGCATCGCCGGGTTCGGCAAAATGGGTCAAATCAGAGCAAGAGAAATACAAAAGCGTAACGATGTAAAGTTAATCGCTATATTTGAACAACAAACTGATATCGAAAGTGAAAATAGTAGCTCAGACATTATGCGTTGTAATTCATACGACGACTTGCTCAAACATGAACTTGACGCTGTGTTTATTTGTGCGTACAACAATGTTGCCGCTGAATACACAATTAAAGCATTACAAACTGGTCTTCATGTATTTTGTGAGAAACCACCTGCCAAAAATTGCGCTGAATTATCAAACGTTATAGCGACTGAAAAAGCATCAAACAAAACGCTAAAATATGGCTTTAACCATAGGTTTCATTACAGCGTAATGGAAGCAAAAAAACGCATCGATTCAAATGAGCTAGGCCGTCTACTTTGGATAAGAGGAGTTTATGGCAAAGCAGGCAGCATTGATTATCGAGATAATTGGAGAAACTTCCGCCAGTATTCTGGTGGTGGAATTTTGATGGATCAAGGCATACACATGCTCGATTTGTTCCACTATTTAACAGGAAGGCGTTTTGATGTAATAAGCAGTCTGTTATCGAACACCTATTGGGATGTCGATGTAGAAGATAACGCTATTGTCTCACTCCAGTCAGACAATGTCATAGCCACTATGCATTCCAGTGCCACTCAATGGCGGCATAAGTTTTTACTGGAAATGTGTTTTGAAAGCGGATACATAAACCTAGATGGGATATTGTCAGACTCTAGAAGTTATGCACCTGAAACATTAATTACAGGTAAGCGTGAGTTTGAGGATGTTACCTATGCGATGGGCAAGCCAATTGAGCAAACTATTTGGTTTGAAAACGACGATAGTTGGAAACTTGAATTAGAGGATTTTGTTTCAGCAATTCGCGGAAATAACGCTGTAAAACAAAGCAACAGCAAAGACGCCTATCAGGTATTGTCTTTAATTGAACAAATTTACAATAAAAGTGGCTTTTATGAGCAAAAGAAATAATGCGTAGAGTTCTAATCACAGGGGCGAGTAGAGGGATCGGTAAAGCGATCAAATCAATTTTATCCGACAACTTTGACGTTGTCGCCCCCACTAGAAACGAGTTAAATTTGTCAGACAATCAATCTATTTTAGATTTTGTCGCCAAACACAACAAATTTGATGTCTTAATCAATAATGCCGGCATTAATATCATAAAACCCACAAACACTATTTCAAATGATGATATACGCGAAATAAACCAAATCAATTTGGAAGCACCCTTACTGCTTTCACGCGCAGTTCTTCCTTTCATGAAGCAACAAGAGTATGGAAGAATTGTCACTATAAGTTCTATCTGGGGAATACGCTCAAAAGAACACAGAACCTTATATAGCGCCACAAAATTCGGAGTAATAGGCCAAGTAAAAGGCTTAGCAAGAGAGTTTGCAGAACATAACATATTAGTTAACGCAGTATGTCCTGGCTTTACAGATACCGAACTCACTCGCTCCTCTTTATCGTCAGAAAAAAGAGACGAAATGATGTCACAAGTGCCAATGAAACGTTTTGCTCACCCCGAAGAGATCGCACATTTAGTCGAATTTTTAGTTAGTGAAAAAAATTCATATTTGACGGGCCAAGCCATAGTCATCGATGGGGGATTTACCGCCTAATGGAAATTAAATCGAATATACACAACTATTCAGTTATTTTTGAAGACACTCTTGAGTTTATGGATCAGTTGAAAAGCATGCCTTCCCGAGTATTCGTGTTAGACCGTAAAGTCAGTGAAATGTACCCGCAATTGACAAAAGGGGTCGACAATAACGATATTATTTTAATAGACGCAATTGAAGAAAATAAAACCCTCGATACAGTGCAAGATTTATTGAAAAAATTAGTCGCTAGAGATGAGAAAAAAAACCTCACCTTAATCTCTTTAGGTGGAGGAATTATTCAAGATATCACAGGTTATGCAGCATCATGCCTTTATCGAGGTATAAAGTGGCTTTTTATACCAACGACACTGCTTGCCCAAGCAGATAGCTGCGTTGGAAGTAAGACGTCAATCAACTTCCATGGCTACAAAAATGTTTTAGGCGGATTTTATCCTCCCCATAAAATTTTCCTTTATCCTGGCTTCACCGATTCTTTGCCAAAAGCCGACTACTACAGCGGCATTGGCGAAATCATTAAATTCATGTTGCTTGACGACTTAAAACAACCGAATTTCGATGAAATTCATGAACTAGTACAGGACCTGTACAATAAAGTAAATCGTAAAGAAGGGATATTACGCTCTCTTGCAGTAAAACAATCTTATATCAAACAAGACGAATTTGATTCTGGCAAACGAAACTTATTCAATTATGGGCACTGTTTTGGTCATGCATTAGAAACAGCGTCTTCATACGAAGTTCCTCATGGCATTGCCATCACCATAGGAATGATGTTTTCAAATAGAGTGTCAAAAGAACGCAATTGGCTTTCGCAAACTACTTACACCCAACTAAATGAGCGTTTATTTTCACCCAATATTCCCATCTCACTTAAACGTCAATGGTTTGATAAAGACCAACTCCTCACTGCGCTAAAAAATGACAAAAAACGCGTAGGCAAAGACCTAACTATCATTTTACCTAGTAGCGACAACATCGAAGCAGTAAAAGTAAACGACATGACAGCCGAAGAGTTTACATCGACGTTGAGCTTGTTTATTGAAGAGATATTTGAGTAATGAAAATCGCGGTAACATCGAAAGCATTTAGCAAGAATCCGGTTCTTATTGAAGAATTAAAAAAACACTTTTCAGATATAAAATTAAATCTAACGGGAAAACTACTGGAAGGTGAAGCCTTACATGAATTTTTGTTCGATCGCGATGGAGCCATTATTGCTATGGAACAAATGACCCCCTCAGTCATCAATCGTTTAACGAATTTACACATTATTGCTAAATTCGGTGTTGGGTTAAACAACATAGACATTGAGCATTGTAAAAGACGCGATATCGCCGTGAAATGGACAAGTGGCGTCAACCGCGGCTCTGTTGCAGAAATGACTTTAGGGTTTATGTTAATGCTAATTCGAAATTTATATGTTACTTCGATACAACTATCAAATGGACATTGGAATAAATCAGGAGGTCACTCTTTATATGGAAAAACTGTGGGTATCATTGGTCTTGGTCATATTGGGAAAGAGCTAGTCCATTTACTGAAACCATTTAACTGCAAAATTCTTGTAAATGACATCATCGAGC
>CAYUZL010000474.1:0-13149 GCA_964449725.1 uncultured Alteromonas sp.
GGCTTATGGCAAAGTTGAAGAATCTTAAGTACGTTATTCATATTACTGATATTTCCAGTGAGCTAGGCCAACAGTGTTATTCGGCAATTAAAATTGATAGGGACGCTGTTAAAAACTTAAAAGTATTCGCACATGCTCGCAACCGAGCGCCAGCAACGATAAAAGCTTTTCGTTATAAATACGAAGAGAATCGAATAGAAAATAGATACTTACTTCGATCGAATGTAGAGGTAACACAAGGTAACACCCAAATTACTGGAGTTACTGAAGATATTTCCACAAATGGTGTGCGTATTGAGCTCAACACTCCTTTTACAGGAGCCATTGATAATAGAGTAAATGTTAATTTTACTAAACTTCAATCAATGACCACCAAATTCAATGTTTCGTCGCTTAAATATAGAGTAGTACATTTGAGTGCTGATTATTCAGTGCTACATTTAAGGTGTATTGCAGGTGACGATGGCTTACCTGCCCGTTCTTTTTTTGATGAACTAATAAAGCAAAATCGTTCTCGCTTAAAGACCTACCCAGAAGAAGAATACCCCGGTATTGGCCACGCCCTTCGCTGTATTAATGCAAAGAGTATTACTGAACCTTCTTTTATAGTGCAAAAAAAACAAGGCACACACATACCCTATGCATGTGTATGCCCTGAGATATCAAATCCTATAAGTACAATTGCTTCTTTTCTGACTAAACCTGGCGAAGTAGATCTCGAGTTTTTGTTCCAAGAAGAAGACAAAGGGGAGTCATTTATTGATTCGGCGTTCAAAAAAGCAAAAGCAGAAAATTGTAGTGTGAACGCTGAACTATTTATTGCTTTCAACCCTAATCAAACAGATAAAAACCGTGTTTTAACGGTAAATTGGTCCCATATGTTCGCTAGTCATAAAGTAAGAAAATCCTTTATAGATAATGCCCTACAACAAGGCCAGTTCTTAGCACTAAGAGTGTCAATGGCACATACTCATCGTCCTGACATGGCTATGTTACAGCTAGAAATGAGTTACGTTAGTATGTACGCACTTCACCGAGCAAAATTACTAGAAGAAAACCTGTGGTCTATTGTAGGCGGAGTTCATATGTTCGATATTACAGATGAAACAATGGGTCGCTATCAATTTTCAAGGGCGACAATAAAAAACAATCGTCATCAAACGTCAGCTCCAAAAGTAGAAACCGACGGAATCAAAGCTCTGCTAACCTCTTAAGAATCCATCAATAGCAATAAAGCATCTAACGATTGGTAAGATACAATGTGATCAGCTTGGGCCCTAACACTAGGCTTTGCATGAAATGCAACGCCTAAAGATGCTTCGGCAAGCATAGGTAAATCATTTGCGCCATCACCAATTGCACATACTTGTTCACTCTCTATTTCCCACTTGCACTGTAAGCTGGATAAGGTTTTAGCCTTTACTTGTGCATCAACAACTTGCCCCGTTGTTTTACCGGTTAACTTATCATTTTCTATTTCGAGCACATTGGATATAGCAAAGTCTAACCCTAAAAGATCTTTTAAATAATCAGCAAAATAGGTGAAGCCCCCAGAGGCAATGGCAATTTTCCAGTTGCACTTTTGAAGCTCTGTAACCAAACGCCATAAGCCAGGCATCAGTGGTAACTGCGCTTTTATATGCTCCAGTGCTTCGAGGTTTACACCAGACAAGCATGCAACTCGCGTTTGTAAGCTTTCTGCAAAACCGAGTTTGCCATTCATTGCTTGAGCAGTCACGTTAGCAACATCATCATAGCGGTTTGCAAGCCGGGCAATTTCGTCAATACATTCCATTTGAATCATTGTGCTATCCATGTCCATAAGGAGAAGGCCTGGTTTGCTCAATGTTGGACAGCTTGTTTGATATACTAAATCAACTAAATAGGTATCCGACATGACTTGAAGCCGTTCTTTTAAACAGTTTGGCTCACTCACGTCAATGAAAATATCGATTGCATACATAGTGGTTTTGGCAGCGTTTGTATTTTCCTTAAGCCCAACCACATCGACAATAGTAGCCAAATCACCAAGTACCTTTTTCATAGTAAATGGCGATAAGACTTGTCCAATAACAACAACTCTATGTTGTGTGTTGACGGCTTTTTCTAGAGAGGAAAAACCAGAAACTGGGTCCCATGAAAGCCCCTGGGGATAGGAAGCAAATAAAGAAGTAAGAGAGGAAAACGAAGGGTTGGTCACGTCGATTGTCCAAGATAGTCAAAGTGGTGAGTATCCTACGCTAACTGGCCCAAATTGGGAATTAGCGCTTGGCAATTTTCGCACTTTGTTTTATGTTAAGCCCGATGACATCAATTAACTCTACTCACATCGGTAAAAAGTCGGAAATTCCTAGAAAAATAGGAACGTCTCTTACTCTTCATTCTGATTACACGGTAATAAAACGCGTTCTTCATTTGGCGTGTTTAGTAGGCGTGTTTTACGCCATTGGTTTTGCTTCTTTTCAGTTTTCATCACTGGAAAAATTAATACACTCTCAGCACTCAGTATTGGGTACCGCAACAAGCCGATACGACGCAGAAAAAAACTACGCATCCTTGTTTGCAAAACAATGGGTAGCAGAAGCATTTCAAGATCCTATTGAAAAAGACACGCTTATTCAAATATGGTCTACCTTGCCTGCCATAAAATTCATTGCCGTGTACAGTGAAACTGGACTGTTGATTCGACAGTCGCCTCAAGATAAATCATTAAAAGAAACAATAACAGCCTTTCCAAATAGCCTTGTTACATCAGCAGTATTTGACGAAGAAATGTCAAAAGGAACGTTAGTCATGCTTATCGATGAGTCACCTTTTGAATCAATCGCCGCCAATCATAAACAGCTTTTATTAAAAGGCATACTCGCATACTTATTTATTGGTGTAGTTGTAGGAGGCTACTTATTTAGAGGCTTTCGTTATTTTCGGCCTAAAGCACGAAAATAACTCTCATTGGTTGCCCTTTTAATTTCTAATACACTCTCATTTAAAAGACCGCTCAGACAATCAATCACTCGAACGATGTTTCTTGGCTCGTTTCGCGCTCCTTGCAATCCATTCATTGGCATATCTGGGGAATCCGTTTCCAATACCATTGCAGAGAGCGGGAGCTGGCGTAGAGTATTTCTAGTTTTTACAGCCCTTTCATAAGTAATCGTTCCTCCTACACCCAATACAAACCCCTTTTCGATATAGGCTTTTGCAACTTGAATACTGCCAGAGAAGGCATGAACAATCCCCCCACAATCAAATCGTGTTTTTTTCAAGCTGGCCATAATGCTATCGTGAGTTTTAAGGTGGTGCAGAATTACCGGTAATCCGAGTTCTTTCGCCAAAGATAATTGACTTTCAAACGCCGAAACCTGATCTAGCCAAGGTGTACTACACATTTTGTCTAAGCCAATTTCACCCAATGCACAGGCTTTATGGCCATAAGAAAATTGATTTTCCAACGCAATGAAATCATCTTTCCAATGTGCATTTAAAAAGTAAGGGTGTAAACCGAATGAATAATCGATGCAGGAATACTGTTTAGCAATATCTAATTGACGTTCCCACCCTGCTTTTGTGGTACCTGGAATATGTATTCGCTGTATTCCTTCACACAAAGCTCTATACATCACATTTGCTAAGTCATGAGAAAATTCAGGTAAATCTAGGTGACAATGACTATCAATCAAGAAATATAAACATAAAAATAAATTGTACTGTTAGTGTAATTCATAATCACACAAAATGGATATTAGAAATATTATTAAAGATATCAACCGTCAACTTTCTTTACAAAAAAACAACAAAAGTGCAACATAGCATCCTAACTCTCTGAATTGAATGAAATTTAATTACTGGCATTAATTTTGATTAAAATTCAACCAGCAGGTTTATTGGTAACTGCTTGCTATAAATTATTTTACAAAAATACAAGGAGATAGAATGAATACCAAAATAAAAAAGACTCTAATCACTAGTTTATTTAGTCTCGGAATGATTTCAGGAGTAGCGTCTGCAGGCATAATATCAGTTTCTGATACCGACTTTAACAGTGGCGCAGGTCAAATTACCTTTTCAGAGTTTGGTCTTGGAACGACAAACCCCTTTTATACTGCCGCGGATTATGGTGGTGATATTAATGATCCTGATGTCAGTTTTGATGGCTGGTTTTTAGGTCAAAGCTTAAGCGGAACACCCGCTATAGACTGCCCGAGTGCGGCAGCTAGTGCTTGCGTTGTAGGCTCACCTATAGCCCCTTTGTCACTTGATGCAGCGTCACCAGATACCTTTATTACTGGTGATGGTGCGAACCCTACATCCCCAGTACTAAGCGGTACACCGACTTTTAATGGAGGTATCGCGGTTTTGTTTAGTACTGATCAATTTGGCGTTGGATTTGACGGCGGCTTTTTTAACGCAGTCGGTTCTACTGCAATTACAGCATTTGCAAGAGATGGCAGCTTAATCGGCTCTGTAGCAAACACGATTACAGGGATCGAATTTTTAGGTTTGGTGACTGATGACAATACTGCGTCTATTGCTGGCGTGTTTTTAGACCTAATTGGCAATGAACCTGCGGGATTTGCTATCGATAACATACGCTTCGGCGGTGTTGATGATATTGATGTCGTTTCAGAGGTTTCGGAACCGACGGCATACCTTTTGATGCTGCTTGGAATGTTCGGCATTGCAGTTTCGAGGAGAGTAAAAAATAATACAAACAGAGTTGATTAAAATTCAATTTGTTTAAGTTCAAAGCCCATGATTTCTTCTATAATTGTGGGCTTTCCTTTACATAAAGGCTCACAATAACAAGTAATCAACCTAGGAAATAAAGCTATGGGTTGAGCCTGCTAATAACCCACTTAGATTCAACACAATCGCGAGAAAAAACGATCCTATCGTGTAACCGATGTGAGCCACCTTGCCAAAACTCTATCACTAATGGCGTGACCGCATATCCGCCCCAGTTCGGCTTTGGAATAGGCTTATCAGCATATTCTGCCTTCATAGCGTTAAAATGATCTATCAATGTTTGCTTAGAATTAAGTAGTTGGCTTTGTTGAGACACAAATGCGCCCAATTGACTTTCTTTAGGACGAGATGAGAAATAGACTTCGCTTTCATGCTCAGGTATACGGCTCACCACTCCCCGCACGGACACCTGACGTTCAAACAAATACCAAGGAAAATGCAAAGAAACTAGGCCGTTTTCTTCTATATCCTTGGCTTTGTTACTTTCATAATTGGTATAAAAAACGAATTTATCATCAGGGCGTCCCTTTAATAACACAATACGCTGAGACGGCTCTCCTTTAGCATTTACAGTAGCCAAGGTCATCGCATTGGGGTCAGGTAATTCCGTTTGAATGACCTGTTCTAACCAGCTATCAAACAGTACCAAAGGGTTATTAGGTAAATCAGTTTCTAACAATGTTCCCCTAGTATAGTTTTCTCTAATATCTGGTAGTTTCATGAGATACTCGTTTTAATCTTGGCCATACCCTAAGGAATGAAGCGCACGTTCGTCATCAGCCCAACCAGACTTAACCTTTACCCAAAGCTCTAAAAACACCGTTTGTTCAAACAAGTTTTCCATGTCTTTTCTTGCCTCGCTACCAATTTTTTTAAGCGATTGGCCGCCCTTCCCGATAACCATGCGTTTTTGGGTTTCTCGTTCCACAAGCACTAAACCATTGATTCTCAAAGTGCCGTTATCTGTCATCAAAAATTGTTCTATTTCTACTGTCGCCGAATAAGGTAATTCATCGCCAGTAAAACGCATTAATTTTTCACGGATAATCTCAGCCGCCATAAAGCGACTTGAACGATCGGTAATGTATTCTTCAGGGAAAATAAACTCGCATTGAGGTTGCTGCGCAATGACGTAGTCTCGTAAAGGATCAACATTTTTCCCAGACTTAGCGCAAATCGGAAAAACTTGGGCATAGCTATGGGTATCAGACAACCAAGAAAGTTGCTCTAACAGTTCCGTTCTTTCTTTCACTTTATCTGTTTTATTTACCACGAGTACGACAGGTAAACCGCTGCGTTTCAGCTTTTCCAGTACATGGGCATCATCGTCATTCCAGCGAGTTCCTTCAATCACAAACAACACTAAACTCACTTCCGCGAGAGTACTACTTGCAGCCCGGTTCATTAGTTTATTTATGGCGCGTTTTTCGTCTTGGTGTAACCCTGGTGTATCGATGTAAACTGTCTGAACATCATCTTGACTGTCAATGCCTAAAATACGATGTCGAGTGGTCTGAGGCTTCCTAGAGGTAATACTCACCTTCTGCCCTACCAATTGATTCAATAAGGTAGATTTTCCCACATTTGGGCGCCCGACAATTGCTACGAATCCACAGCGGGTATTAGGTAATTCAGGCGTTGTCATTAGTTAACCTTATCAACATTTGCTTGGCGGCATTTTGTTCTGCTTTTCTACGACTAGATGCGACGCCTTGGGTTTCAACATCAGAATTGACAATAGAGCAACTTACGGTAAATGTTTGCGCATGGTCTTTACCTTCAGTTGCCACTACCTCATATAAAGGAAGCGGCTTCTTGCGCGCTTGTAACCATTCTTGTAATTGAGTTTTACTGTCTTTGGGGTGTGCATTGGGGTCCAACACATCAATCCGAGATTGAAACAAAGCTAAAATAACTGCTTTGGTCGTATCGAACCCAGACTCACAGTACACAGCACCTAAAACAGCTTCCACTGCGTCAGCCAGAATAGACGCTCTGCGATACCCACCGCTTTTCATTTCGCCACTACCAAAAATAATCAGTGGCCCTAAGTCTAGTTGCATCGCAACTTCAGCTAAGGTTACCCCTTTAACAAGGGTCGAGCGCATGCGCGTGAGATTACCTTCAGGTACCGTTGGAAACTGCTTAAAAAGTGCTTCAGCAATGACTAAGCCCAATACAGCATCGCCAAGAAATTCAAGCCGTTCGTTGTGCACTTTTGCGGCACTACGATGAGTAATAGCTTGTTCAAATAAGTTAACGTCAGTAAAGGTATAACCTATTTTGTCAAAGATTTGCGCGTAACGACTGCGCTTTTCCATTATTGAATTCCGCCAATGCGATTGAACCTCACACCTGTAGGGATCCAAGAAGTCATTTTATTATCTTTATCTCGGTCAAACTCAAAGCTTATCCATATGGCTACCGCTTTTCCAACTAAATCGTCATCGGATACGAATCCCCAAAAACGACTATCTCGACTGTTATCTCGATTATCCCCAAGCATAAAATAATGCCCCTCAGGTACGATCCATTCATTTGCACGGGTACCACGCTGACTATAAAATTCTGAAGGATGAGCCTCATAGGTAGGGTGGCGTAAAATATCATGAGATACGTCACCCAACTGTTCGTTGAATCGCTGTAGTTTAGTTAGTCGTTGAACAAATTCATCATTCCCAATATAGTCTAGCTTCACCGGCGTTAGCCCAGGACATGAAGCACTTTCGGATTCACATTTTGGTTTTATAAAAATTTGTTCATTGCGGTAAACAATGGTGTCACCTGGTAAACCTACTAAGCGCTTAATGTAATCTACACGTTTGTTTTCTGGGTATTTGAATACCACCACATCACCTCTTGATGGTGAGCCAGTATCTAAAAATTTATGCCTAAAAACTGGGTCTTTTACTCCATACGCATATTTCTTTACCAAAATGAAATCTCCCACCAGCAACGTAGGCATCATTGAACCTGATGGAATTTGGAAAGGTTCATATAAAAACGATCGCAAAACCAAAACAAAGGCAATAATTGGAAAAATCTGTTGAGAGGTGTCAACAAGGTAAGGCAATTCAGCATCGGTTGTTTCTTTGCGTTTCTTTGCAAAAAAATATGCGTCGACTAACCAAATTACGCCAGTGATAAGAGTTAATGCAACAAGTAATAAAGAGAAATAATTAGCCATTATTTACCTACCTTCAAAACCGCTAAAAACGCATCTTGTGGTAGTTCTACATTCCCAACTTGCTTCATTCGCTTCTTTCCTTCTTTTTGTTTTTGGAGCAGCTTTTTCTTCCTACTCACATCACCACCATAACATTTAGCAATAACGTTCTTCCTAAGCTGCTTAACTGTACTTCTAGCAATAACATGATTGCCAATTGCAGCTTGAATAGCAATATCAAACATCTGTCTTGGAATTAATTCTCTTAGTTTCTCTACTAACTCTCGACCACGAGTTTGAGAGTTTTCTTTGTGCGTGATAACTGCCAGAGCATCAACACGTTCACCATTAATCAAAATATCAACCCGAGCCATATCAGATGATCGAAATGATTTGAAGTTATAATCTAGTGAAGCAAAACCTCGACTGGTTGATTTCAAACGGTCAAAGAAATCCAATACCACTTCAGCCATTGGCAATTCGTAAGTCACTGCAACCTGTTTCCCGTGATATGCCATGTTGGTTTGGCTACCACGCTTCTCGATACAAAGAGTAATAACGTTACCTAAGTAGTCTTGTGGAACTAAGATATTCGCTTCAACAATAGGCTCTCTAATTTCTTCGATGTCATTGACAGCAGGTAATTTTGACGGGTTGTCCACTTGGACAAGTTTGCCTTTGGTCGTTTTCACTTCGTATACCACAGTTGGCGCAGTAGTGATCAAATCTAAATCGTATTCTCGCTCTAAACGCTCTTGTATGATTTCCATATGCAGCATACCGAGGAAACCAATACGAAAACCAAAACCTAGTGCGGTTGAACTTTCCGGCTCATAAAACAATGACGCATCATTCAAGCTTAATTTAGCCAATGCATCTCTAAAGTCTTCATAATCGTCAGAACTGACTGGGAAAACACCTGCATAAACCTGAGGTTTAACTTTTTTAAAGCCCGGTAATGCCAGTTCCGATGCATTTCTCGCAGTGGTAATAGTGTCACCAACAGGCGCACCGTGAATTTCTTTAATACCAGAAATAATGAAACCAACCTCACCTGCTTTGAGCACTTTCTTTTGCAAAGCTTTTGGCGTGAACACACCAACTTTATCAACAATGTGCTCTGCCCCATTAGACATAATTTTGATTTTATCTTTTACTGACAGCTGGCCTTGTACAATACGCACTAAAGACACTACGCCTTGATAATTATCGAACCAAGAATCAATAATAAGCGCTTGCAAAGGTGCGTCTAATTCACCTTCAGGTGGTGGGATTTTAGTCACAATTTCTTCAAGTACATCTTCAATACCAATCCCCGTTTTCGCAGAGCACTGCACTGCGTCAATAGCATCGATACCGACAATGTCTTCAATTTCTTCTGCCACTCGCTCAGGCTCGGCTTGTGGTAAATCAATTTTATTCAGGATAGGCACAACATCCATATCCATATCAATAGCTGTGTAGCAATTTGCCAATGTTTGAGCTTCAACACCTTGTCCAGCATCAACAACCAATAATGCACCTTCACAAGCAGCTAAAGAGCGTGACACTTCATAAGTAAAATCGACATGTCCAGGCGTGTCGATGAAATTCAATTGATAGGTTTCACCATCTTTCGCTTTATAATCAAGGGTTACACTTTGTGCCTTGATAGTAATCCCGCGCTCTCTTTCAATATCCATTGAGTCAAGGACTTGAGCTGCCATTTCACGGTCAGCCAACCCTCCACAATGCTGGATAAGTCTGTCTGACAAAGTACTTTTGCCATGGTCTATGTGAGCGATAATACTGAAATTTCGAATGTGCTTATGTTGCATATCTAGAGAGATACCTGAAAACTACGAACTAAAAAATGTGCAGTAATATTTATGAAAAATTGAGCGCTATATCAAAAACATTACAAATGAAGGCGGATTTTACCTATTTCTTGTGCAGAAAGCTAACTTACCCATCGCCTTATAATAACAGGTTGAAACCTGCCTTTGTCTAACTGCTTACATTTACCTGCTACATAGCGGAAACAAAAGAATGTAGGGACACAAGCAAGGGCAAATAGCGTCAATTCATGAAGTGTGTTTGACCAAAAACTAGATAAGCTTAAAAGAGCAATAAAAAAAACAAGGATCGGCAATAAGTACAATAACCAAGATGCAATTAAAACACTCTGTTCATGAATGCCAATGCTCACCGTATCACCTACTTTCACCGGTACTGGTGAAGATAAAGTTAAACGCTGAACTTTACTAGAAAAGGCTCTAGCAATAGTACCAGAGCCACAATTATCTTGAGCATTACAGCTAGAACACGTACTTTTCACTGCAGCTTCCACCACAACTTTGTCATCAATTACCGATACAACTTTAGCGGTTTCTTCAATCACTGTTAAGGTGCCGTCTTCACAGAACTTGCAATGGCATTTGCAGTTTCGGGTGGGATTTCACCAATCACAGTCACTTGACTATTTCCCATAGAGCGACTTAAAAATGTACTTAATCCATGGCGAAACGCAACATCTGTATTCAATGATTGACTTCTCGGCTCGACATAAACAGAAATATCCACTAAACCATCAGAAAACAAGCGGTATTCTACCCTTTGCCCTGTTGCCGCTAATCGCCTTGTGTCTTGTTTAATTTCTTTCATGCCCGCAGGTAGGTAAGAAACTAGCCAATTATGATTATCAGGCATGGTTGGTGGCATAGCCGTCAAGCCTGGCAGGCGTTCCTTAATCACAGTTGAAAAATAAGGATGAGGCTCTTCACTAATCGCGAAAAGCAACATTTGAATTTGCTCTAAAATAACGCCTTTATGATCTAACATATTAAGTTTGAGTAGCATGCCTGTTTTTTCATCTAGCCATAATTGATAGCTATATCGCGTGTTATCCAAGCTTACAATACGTATTTGTTTCGCGGGTTGCCCCGATATTCTAGACCGCCCTACCACAATAAATTCATAAGCATCATGAAGGAAATCTTGATTTTGTAGCAAGGCCCAAGGAATAGGTCCATTGATAGAATTACCCACTACTGTATACGGCGGCGCATCAGGTTCAAATACGCTGACATGGTCGCCCACTCGAATAAATTCTTTACCCGGTCCGTTTTGTAAATTGAGTTGCTCCATATCCTGATTGTCTCCCATACGGCCATGACGCCACAAATAGGGGATCGCATCTTTTCCCGCTTGTAAGACTACAAAACGGGCTTCGAAATTATTTTCAGTAACTAGGTTATGTAACTGCTCTAAAAGCTCTTCAGCTGTTTGGTTAGTTGAAGGTGTTGTGGGTAAAATTTCAGTCGAAGGCTGGCTTGTTTGTGCTACCGCATAAAACGCAGTAGCACTAAAAAATAAAACAACGGGAAAAAGTCGCAACATATTTATTTTGACGAAATGTCCTCATGAGCTTCTTCAGACAATTCTGGAACTGAAGCTTTTAACTTAACTTGTTGTTCATGATCAGTAATTAGTGCTTGAATTTGACGTCTAGTTTCCATCAAATCTTGTTTTGATTCACTCGGTAAAACACGAGTTTGATTCAAGCTAACCGGTGCTAGACCACCTTGAGGGGTAGTTGTGATCGCCGTAGCAAAAGGCTCATTTGCTTCCGGTTGATTATACGTTTGTACACCAATAATAACCGCAGCGGCAACACTTGCAGCAACCGCGAATTGACCCGACTGACGAGCAAATGGGATCACTTTCGAAGATAATTTAGAAAACAACGTAGTATTACTAGATGCATTCGGAGCAAGGATTGCGGGCTCAGATTCTAAGGCTGCGGCAATACTTGCAGTTACATCCATATAGGCCCCTTCTGGCATTTCCTTACGCATAACACTTCTCACTACATGATAGCGATTCCATGCATTACTCAATTCAGCATCATCATTCACTTGTAGTGAATCAACATTGGATTCGCCATCCATAACTGCTGACATTTGTTCAAATTTTTGCGTCATATCGATTTTTTCCCGTTGCCTCTATTGGCATTCAACTACACCTTACGACATGCAATATCGTAAAAGGTTCTAAAATAAGATCAATTACTTTTCTAAAAGAGGCTGAATCACTTTATCAATTGCCTCTCGAGCTCTGAATATTCGCGATCTAACTGTACCGACAGGACATTCCATCACGGTCGCAATTTCTTCATAGCTCAGCCCTTCAATTTCCCTTAATGTAATCGCCATACGTAAATCGCTAGGCAATTTATCAACGACACCAAACAACACAGAACTGATTTCTTCCGACAGTAAACTCGCTTCCGGTGTATTTTTCTCTTTTAGCGCATCACTACCTTCATAATGGTCAGCCTCTTGAGCATCAACATCACTAGAGGGTGGCTTTCGCCCCTGAGACACTAAATAATTTTTCGCACTGTTTACCGCGATGCGGTATAGCCAGGTATAAAACGCACTATCCCCACGGAAGTTGGGAAGCGCACGATAGGCTTTAATAAAGGCTTCTTGTGTCACGTCTGCAACATCACCTGAGTGTTTGACGTAACGAGAAACTAAATGCATAACCTTATGTTGGTATCGAGAAACCAAAAGATTGAATGCGTTTTTATCACCACTTTGTACTTTTTCGACCAATTGCTGATCTGTTAACTGCTCGCGCATTCGAGCTTTTACCCCTTAATTATTCATGTACCGTCATATTTTGCTGACAGGCATAAGATAGATGACAAATATCGCGATAAGTTTCATTTTTTGCGATTTTGTTTTGTAATCAGTAAACTTAACCTACATTATGGCTCGAAACCCCATACAAAATAAATGAAAAAACACACAGTTTTGTCATCACAGCCTCAAACAGACACAATTGAGCACCTTACCGACGTACTTATTATTGGCAGTGGCGCTGCTGGATTAAGCTTAGCGTTAAAATTAGCAGACCATTGCAACGTTATTATTTTAAGTAAGAGCGACCGCAATGAAGGCTCTACACGTTACGCTCAAGGCGGTATTGCTGCTGTATTTGATGAGCAAGATTCTATTGAAGCTCATATTGCAGACACCTTAAATGCTGGCGCGGGTTTGTGTAACAAAGAGGCCGTCAGGTTTACCACCGAAAGTGCTAAATCAGCCTTAGAGTGGTTAATTAGTTCGGGCGTGCCTTTCGATACCGAAAAAGATGACAAAGGTAAAACTCGGTTTCATTTAACCCGAGAAGGTGGTCACAGCCATAGACGTATTTTACACGCAGCCGATGCTACTGGAGAAGCACTACAA
>CAYUZL010000475.1:0-2895 GCA_964449725.1 uncultured Alteromonas sp.
AAATTGCAGTTAAATAAAAAAGATAACTTATTAGATATAGGCACAGGTTGGGGACGACTAGCAATACATGCAGCAAATCACGTCGGGAACAAAGTGACCACAATGAAAATATCAGAAGAACGGTATGCGTGGGCAAAACAGTGGATAAAAAAAGAATCTTTAGAAGACAAAATAACTCTGCTTAAAAAAGACTACCGTCATCTCACAGGACACTATACAAAACTGGTTTCTATCGAAATGATTGAAGCTGTGGGCAAGGCCTATATGAGCCATTTTTTCCAAAAATGTAATCAGCTACTTGAAGAAGATGGCTTGATGTTAATTCAAGCTATCACCATTGATGACAGACGCTACGAGCACTATTCAAAAAACGTTGATTTCATTCAAAAGTACATATTCCCCGGAGGTTTTCTGCCCTCTCAACTTGCATTAAATACAGAGCTGAAAAACAACACTAATATGATGATCAGAGATCTCCAAGATATTGGCCTTGATTACGCGCAGACATTAAAACACTGGTATGAAGCCTTTAATCAAAATAAAGATAACCTATATCAGCATGGTTACGATGATAAATTTATGCGCATGTGGGAGTTCTATTTAAAATACTGCGAAGGTGGATTTTTAGAACGCAGCATCAGTACGGTTCAACTTGTCATGAGTAAACCGCACTTTAGAAGCCAGTTGACTAGAGCGGTCCACTATAACTAAGGGGACGCTCATCGCTACGTAAAAGAGTATTACGTCGAAGTTACCCTCGCTTTCTTATCAGTGGCACTTTGGCCGTTTAAACGCCTTAATGTGATTACTTTCAGGGCAGTAAGATGGGGAAACTCTATAAGCATACCTATGGTAATAGTGGCGTATACCAAAGGTTGATCGGGTAGTGCTATTGTTGCCAGCCCAAGCATCATAGGCGCATTACGCGCTGCCGTTGTAAAGGTAAGTAAGCAATGATCTTGATAATCAAATTTAGCAACTTTTGAAACTACTTCAGCCAAGAAATACGTCGCTAAAAAGAAGATAAAAATCGCTAAAAGTAAAAGAGGTAAAACTCTCAAATATTGAAGTAATTGATTAATGTTAAAAGCAAAAATTTGTCCAACTAATAAGGTTAGTAATAAAGGAATTCCATACTTACAAAACCCCAACATGGCGGGCATAGCACGATGTAAAACCAAACGCAGAAAAATGGCCGCCAACAAAGGCTGTAAAAACCACACTAGCAATGCGCTTAAATCAACCTTATATGCCACTACGGTATCGAAAAGGAGTAAATAAACAGGGAATAGGATCAATTGCGTTAGCATATTGATGGGAAGAAGTGCCGCTCCCAGTTCAACATTACCTTTGGCTAACCGGGTAAACCCCAAAAACCAATCCGTACAAGGCGCCATAAAATAAATCATCAGCCCAGTATAAAAAAGTTTGTCGCCAGACAAAAATACCGACGCAATGATAAAACCTATAAAAGGATTTAAAATAAAATTAAGGCACCATGCGATACTTAAAAATCGCAGGTTATTCAATCCCTTGAAAATACCTTTAACCGGCACCTCGAACAACAACAAGAAGACTAAAATCAAAATGGTAGGGTCAATTAAATCACCGGCTTGTTTCCCTAATTTGGGTGACAGGAAACCTATAACAGAGCCGCATATAATGGCACTCATAAACAAGCTTGTGGTGCTGAACAAAAAAGTGCGTCTTAAGCTTTTAAATTGCATTAACAAAAGCACTCCTGCGTCACACAACACCCTAAATCATCCAGCAGCATTCCCGCTTGCTTGTAATGGGACAATATTGACATGTCTAAATCTAATTCTGTGCCTATTACTTTACATGGAAGGGCAAATCGGCCTCTAAACTTATAAATGAAGCACAATAAAACCGGGCCATGTGCCAACTTAGGCCCAACTAAAAACAGGTTATTTTGGCTTATTGATTCATCGAAATTGTTTACCAGAGGCAACCCATTTTCATATTTGAATAATTCGTGGACTGGCCCAAGATGCGTATCAAAACCTGTACAATTAATGGGTGTGCCTTTACTGGTAATAACCTTTCCATTAGTGGCTACCAGTTGGAAGCCATCAGCAGACGATAAGACTTGTTTTACAGAAAAATGTTGTTCTAATTCTACTAGGTGTGAATTCGCCATAGCTGAAAGTCTTTCAGCGGTATAAGGACTTAACACTTTGCTCGGATCGTAAGTGCGCTCTTGTTCACTTCCATTGTCAATCAGAGTCACTTTTTTGCCTAAGGACGCTAAGTTATACGCAGCGTCTACGCCACTTTCGTAACCACCAATTACAGCGTAATGATCATCTTCACATTCTTTCCACGAGGTTATTTCGCTGTTGTGTGTGCATAAGTGACTCCCTTCAAAACCTGATATCCGAGGAGAGCTGTATTCTCCTCCTGCCCAAATAACATATTGGCTATAAATTCGTTTTCCTGTGTTGGTCGTCAGCAAAAAATGGTCATAAGGCTGAGGTTCAACCTGAGTCACTCGGGTATTTTCTAACACCTTAATGTCATAATGGTTGGCAACACTATTGAGATAGCTTGCATATTCTTCTCCACTTAAGTGCTCTTTTCCAATGCTAAAACCAGGAGATGTATCAGGCGTAATCGCATTTAAATCTGTTTGATGATAACCATTGCTAGGAAAAGATGGCGTAATAAGCCTCATTTCTTTTGGCCATGCTTTAAAACTACTGCCTATGGTATTGGCATCCAAAATAACCATATCGGCATCTTTAATACCCATCTGCTTTAATAATGCGGCACACCCAAGCCCAGCAGGGCCCGCGCCAATAATAGTGACTTTTGTTTCTTGTCGAGAAGTTGCCATTGGAATTAGTATCTTCAACCCACCTAACTGCGTTATGT
>CAYUZL010000476.1:0-3501 GCA_964449725.1 uncultured Alteromonas sp.
CAACGGCATCAAATACGGCGTGATCGCCTATTACTTTAAATACGCAATACAAGACGAAGCCCTTGCTGGCGGTTACTTTGCTGCGCTGCTTGTAGTGTCTGTTGCTGGCGCGCTCGCCACCCACTTTTTGGTGTCGAAGCTCGGTAGAAAAAATACCTTTATTGCCGCCCTGCTACTAAGCAGTACTTTTGTATCTGTTTTATTTTGGGTACCGCCAAGCAATTTAGTCGCTATTTTCGCAATTGGGTGTATATCGGAGTTTTTTGCCGCCATGATGCCAACGTTATTTTTCGCTATGTTAGGCGATTCAGCCGACTTTTCTGAATGGAAAACAGGCCGCAGAGCAACGGGTTTATTTTATTCTGCTGGCACATTTGTACAAAAAACCGGAGGCGGTTTTGCAGGGGCTTTAGTGCTTGTGGTACTTGCCGGTTATGGGTACAACAGTCAAGACCCATTATCAATTGAAAACTCTTTAGACGGAATGCTTTTGCTAATGAGCTTTATTCCCGCAGGATTTGGTATACTCGCAACTGTGTTAATGTTTTACTACCCATTAACAGATGCACAACAAAAACAAATGACTGACGATCTCGTAGCTAGACGCGAAGGTTAACCTATATCAATTTAATGTGACGTAATTTACATGACGACTATCTACCAAGTAGCAGAAAAAGCTGGCGTGTCCTTATCAACCGTATCAAGAGTATTGAACGGGAATAAATCAGTAAATAAGCAACTGCGAAAAAAAGTAGAAGCCGCAATGAGCGAGTTAAATTACCGGCCAAACTCTATTGCTCGTTCACTTGCCAGCAATCGCTCCGATAGCATTGGTGTATTAGTATCAGAGCTCAATTCGCCTTTCTTCGGCGAAATGATGGAAGCAATAGAAGCTGTACTAAGAGCCGCCAACAAGCACGTCATTATTACTGTTGGTCACAACGATTTAGCTCAAGAACAAGATGGTGTAGAGTTTCTTATTAGTCGCAATTGCGATGCGTTAATATTGCATGTAGAAGCACTTTCAGATGAACAACTTTACGCAATTAATGAAAGTAAAATTCCACTGGCTTTAGTGAACAGAATGGTACCGGGTTTAGAAGACAAGTGTATTTGCCTCAACAACGAAAAAGGCGGTTACCTTTCAACCAAACACCTTATCGAACTAGGCCATAGGCGTATTGCTTATATTTCCGGTCCCTTGGACAAAAGTGACGCCAGTGAGCGTCTTGCGGGGCACAAACGAGCACTAATTGATGCAGGTATAGCCTTTGATAAAAACCTCTTTTTTGATGCCGATTAATCAGAAGCGAGCAGCATCTAAGATTTATCAAGCTCTATGGATAACGATGTCATATTCAGCGCTCTTGTATGCGCAAATGACTGGCTGGCAACAGGCGCGATGACAAGAGCCAGAGATTACGATATTACACTGCCGGATGAGCTTTCTATTGTAGGCTTTGATAATGTTATTTTTGCTCGCCAAGTCTTTCCCAAGCTCACCACAATACACAACCCTATTAAACAAATGGCGGAAATGGCCGCGAGAAACATCCTGCGTCAGGTCTATAAAATACCAATGGATGTGATCCCTATGTTTGACCCAGAGCTTGTGCGAAGAGATTCAACAGCTCAAAAAAAGTAAGCAATACAATCTAACTAGACTTACCATTAGATCTAAGCGACAATTTCATTTACATTTGATATACAAAAATTTATCACCCTTTCTTGGTGTCAATTTCCCTTAGAACAAGGACTTCCAAAATGAAAACGAAATCATTATTGGCTTTCGCTATGACGGTACTTTTTACGTTAAGTGCCAATGTTTCAGCCAAAGAGCGAGTTTATCGTTGGAAGCTTGCTGAAACCTGGGGGCCAAACTTTCCCATCTTTGGTGATGCATCAAAAAACATGGCAAAAATGGTGGAGGAGATGTCTGGAGGTCGTTTACTTATTCGTATCGATTCCTCTAATCGTCACAAATCGCCATTTGGTATTTTTGATTTTGTTCGCACAGGACAATACCAAATGGGCCACTCCGCTTCTTATTACTGGAAAGGTAAAGATCTCAATACCATGTTCTTTACTACCCTGCCTTTTGGCATGACCACAGCAGAGCAAAACGCATGGTTTTACCACGGTGGCGGTAAGGAATTGATGGCAGAGACCTACGGGAAATACGGTATTTTATCGTTTCCTGGAGGAAACACAGGTAATCAAATGGGCGGATGGTTCCGTAAAGAGATTAACTCTTTAGAGGATTTAAAGGGCCTGAAAATGCGGATCCCAGGTTTCGCTGGAGAAGTCCTTGCCAAACTGGGTGCGAAACCTACCAATATATCTTCAGCCGATCTTTACACTGCTCTTGCACGCAACCCCATTGATGCATTGGAATGGGTTGGTCCATCACTGGATTTACGCATGGGCTTTCACAAAATAGCGCCATTTTTTTACAAAGGTTGGCACGAACCCGCCACTGAATTACAGTTTATGGTTAACGAAAAAGCGTACAACCAATTACCTGAAGATTTACAAAAAATACTTACGGTTGCCATGAAAACTGCTGCATACGATATGTATGTTCAGTCTTATCATGAAAGTGCAAAAAACTTAGCCGTGATTGAAAAAGAATTTCCAAATGTGAAATTACGCACCTTCCCTGAAGATGTTTTAGCTGCGATTAAAGCTGAAAACGATAAGCTACTAACACAATTTGCAAAAGACGACCCTCACGCCAAGAAAATTCTCGACTCTATTCGGGCATACCAAACTGAATCACGCAAATGGACAGCGTTTTCTGACGGTGCCTATTTAGACAGTGTTCACAGTAATTAATATAAACAATCGTCGTAACTTACAGGCAAAACCTTGATTGCTTTTATTCATCAAAAATTAGAAAAACTCATCTCGTACATAGGTTATCTATGTACGGGGTTAATGCTGTTAATGATAGCCAATGTATTTTATGACGTAGTCATGCGCTATTTTTTTAACGATGTCAGTATTGGCATGCAAGAACTAGAGTGGCATTTGTTTGCCGCCATGTTTATGTTTGGCATTGGCTTCACGTTAAAAGAAGATGCCCATGTTCGAGTGGATGTTTTTTACGAGAAACTAAGCAAAAAGAAACAAGCTATTATCGATATTTTAGCCGCCGTGTTTTTCGCCCTGCCCATAGCATTCATTGTGATGTACTACGGTTACAGTTACGCATTCGACGCCTATGAAATCATGGAAAAAAGCCCTGATCCAGGCGGCTTGCCCTATCGATGGATTATTCGCTCAGTCATTCCAATATCCAATGGCTTTTTGCTGCTTTGTATTGTTTACACAATTTTGAATAACGTATTAACCCTACAAAATAAAGAGGTCGTTTAGATGGAAGGCCTCATTCTATTTGCTATCGCCTTAGTGCTTCTTTTTATGGGCTATTACGTCGCCTTCACTTTCGCTGGCGTATCAGTGTTAGTTGGCGTGTTCGTATTGGGTATAGACCTATTC
>CAYUZL010000477.1:0-2616 GCA_964449725.1 uncultured Alteromonas sp.
AAATCAAGAACTCAAATATGCCACTGACAACCTAAATAACCGACCCAGGAAAACAAGGAATTATAAAACACCAAACCAGTTATTTAACGGCTACTTTAAGCCATTAATATAAATTAATTGCACTTATGACTTGAATTCGCGCAAGAATCTGGGCATGTTCAACGACTGATGAAGTCGTGCATATCCAGCCACTGTCAACAGCAACTTAAAATCTGGGCCTCATAGCACACAGGCTGTGTGAATTCTCTGACAGAATATTTATTATGCTGGTTTTTGCGCACGAGAGTTGGCTAATTGGATAACAATAAGAGCACAGTGAAAGTCAAAGCAGAGCACTGTACCCGCTATCGGTATTTGTTTTCACATAGCCTGCCCATAAGGAGACAGTCGAATAGATCGAAGTATTAAACTAACCTAGTTATAGTTATACATACGCGTTTTTCTCATTTCTTTCAGATCAACCGCCAAAATAGAATATCGCAACAAGTATAACTATCATAATGGCTGTGGTTATCGAGCAGCCAGTGCCAATTGTTGGGTCCTCATCTCGAGAGATTCCTATGATACCAAGTACAGCGGCTAATAATGATGAGGCAGAAAAACCAATCAATATTACACCAATAAACCACGATGATCCACCCCATCCGCCTCGATTCATAAATATTGAAATCAATACAGTAAGTATTATCCCTCCAAAAAACACTCCTGTTGCACTGTGCCCCAAACCTGGTTCTTTCATTTCGATAATACCTTTGTAAATATCACTGCTATCCCCGTTAACAGGTATGTAGATGACCGGATATTCCAGTCAACTTTATACCGGAGTTCCGCATTTCTTTATAATTATCCCCCCCGTGCAACAAAGGTGACATCCGCACCTGATGCAGCGAGTCGTGCGCCGAAGTAGGCACCAACTCCCCCTGAACCGAAAACGCATACCTTCATGATATGTTCCTTTGAAGTGCTCTCTTCGAGTACCATTTTTCCCTATTTAGCAAACGCTCCGCTGACTCGCAGTTTACGAGCGTGCGTAGAGCTGAAAGCGCTTGTAATACTTATTTTCTACGCGTTACGTGTAGCAGCCAATGCTGCTCCAGCGCCCAGATAAATACTGCCAGTAATTCTGCCCTGATGCTTCGACAGTCCTTTAGATTTTAACATTGGCGATAGCTTGCTGGATAGAATTACATAACTTGAATCCAATACGATAGCCAATAACCAAAATACTAATGACAAAGTAAATATTTGAAAAGCATACGAGCCACCCTGCTGGGTAAACTGTGGCAAAAATGCGCTAAAAAATAGTATCGTTTTTGGATTTGTAAGTGTTACCCAAAAACCTCGATTAAAACTACCACTTGCGCTAATAGTGCCGCCGTTTTCTTCGTCGCTATTCATGATCAGCTGCAGGCCAAGGTACACCAGGTACCCTACACTAAGCCACTAAAGCCAAAAGAAGCCTGTTGCCAGAGAACTTACCAGCCACGACGTTCCAAGAGCAGCCACAAAAAGCTGAATTAACATTGCCAAACTTGAACCAGCTACAGTCTGTAAACCCCTATTCCTTCCGTGCGTGATGCTAGTTGAAACAACCACCATCACCGTAGGCCCCGGAACCACTAGTACACCAATTGATACTAAAATAAAGGTTAATAATTCCATGACTGTCCGTTTGGTACATACTGTTTTTTATTTGGCATAACGCTTGAATCATGTGAACTTGCAATCGCTTGTTATGTTTCAAAGTTTAATACCATGTCGACATCAGGAGAGAATCCCAGCCGTTCGTAAATTGGTCGACCCGCGTCGGACGCAAGTAGTCGAACAAAACTTACTCCATAATCTCTTAACCAACTTAGCGCTTCTTTATTCAGTTTCATCGAAATGCCGTGATTTCTATAGGTTGGGACTGTATATACATCGCCAATAAACCCGTAGTGACCTTTAGAGAAGTAACGAAAAGGGATATCGGATTTAATGAAGGCGCCCACTATTCCGACGATTCGGTTGTCTACTTTAGCTAAAAAGTGAGTGGCCATATTTTCCTCATACATTCGACTGTAGTCTTCAAAAATAATTTCTCGGGCATTCTCGTGAAGATACTGATCATAACCAAATTCACGAAACATCTCGATTTTCATATCGACGATAGGCGCTATGTCCTCCGGTGAAGCACTGTGGTATTTAACTTCCATACTTTTCTGGTCTCGTAGAACATAACGCCAATTATGTAGTGAGCAACAGTACTACCTAAACCATTGTGCCGTAAACACTAAAGCCGATTCAAACCAAAAATACCAGGCGTTTTGAATCTACTTAAATTGTTTGTTAGGCGCGTTACCCTGCTCTTGCGCCATTAGGTATTTCTGTCTCTGGACAAGCCAGGCATGGTTGCAATTTGTCTTCATAGCCGATGTCAAACAGCATGCCCTGAGATACTTCACCTGCCATCTTTCTTTCAGGTAAATTAACCACAAACAAGGCTTGCTTACCCTCAATTTCTTCCGGATTTTCACGCTCCTGCTTGATACCAGCCAGGATTGAACGCTTATGATCACCAAAGTCGACTATTAGCTTCATAAGTTTGTCCGACTTTGCCACTTCAGACACTTCGAC
>CAYUZL010000478.1:0-2508 GCA_964449725.1 uncultured Alteromonas sp.
ATAAAACGGCGTAAAACACCTTATGTAAAAAAACAAACCCTAACACTGTTTTTAGTTCAGCTGTTCCCATTGTTTTTGCTACCTGAAATATTTCTTCCTTGGCTCGGGTATCTTGGTGCATATGACGTAGGTATGGGTAAAGTGATTGCTGATCATCTATTCCCTAGTTATGTATCTGCAGCTGATTTAGCCGCACATAACTGGCCTGATTGGGGGCACCCTCGCGCCTACTGGCATGCTTATGGATTCATTCTTGCTTGGCCGTTAAGTGTGTGGAATGTGTTTAGTTCACACCCTATGACTGGAGGCCCACTTTACACTTGGATTGTAATTAGTGTTATTCAAACCTTTGTGATCATTCCCTTTATCGTGATCAAATGGGGCAAAGGCGCATATTGTGGTTGGTTATGTTCCTGTGGCGCACTTGCTGAAACTATGGGCGATACACAAAGACATAAAATGCCTCACGGTCCCAAATGGAACAAATTGAACATGTTAGGTCAGGCAATACTCGCCATCGCCTTTGTTATGTTGTTCATACGTATTGGCGCGTGGATTGCTCCAGAAAGCTGGATGAATACCAAGTTTGCTTTTTTCTTAGAAGGTAAAAACAGCAGTGGTGCAACAGTTAACCCACTGAGCTGGAAATGGACTGTAGATATTCTATTAGGTGGAATATTAGGTGTTGGTTTGTACTTTAAATTTTCAGGAAGAACATGGTGTAGATTTGCATGTCCATTAGCCTCACTAATGCACATTTATGCACGTTTTAGCCGCTTCAGAATTTTTGCAGTTAAAAACAAATGTATTAGTTGTAATGCCTGTACCAGTGTTTGCCACCAAGGTATCGACGTAATGAGCTTTGCCAATAAAGGCAAACCCATGCAAGACCCACAATGCGTTCGCTGCTCAGCCTGTGTATCGACTTGCCCAACAGGCGTACTGAGTTTTGGTGAGGTCAACCGCCAAACCGGAGAAGTCATACGAATAGATAAAACGGCCGCAAGCCGAGTACAAATGGCTGAAACCATTGAAATTCGCGAAATATCTTAAGGTAAACAGATTTAATGATTAATAGTTTGAAAGTTACAGCCGTTATTCCCGCTCTTAATGAAGAAGCTGCAATAGGCAAAGTTGTCGAGCAGCTTTTAGGGTTAACTGTACTTGAACAATTAGAACCGCAAAAACTGATTGATGCTGTGGTTGTGTGTGATAACGGCTCTACCGATAGCACGGGCTTAGTCGCTGAAAACGCAGGTGCCCATGTTGTGAAACAGCCTATACCCGGTTACGGGAAAGCCTGTTTAACGGCGCTAGCAGCATTGCCTACAAATACTGACATTGTGTTATTTGTCGACGGTGATGATTCTTGCAAAATAGAACAAGCGGTTGCGTTATTAAATGGCGTTGCCAATGGCGATGATTTAGCAATTGGTTCACGAACAATGGGCCAAATGGAGTTCGGTGCTCTGACAGTGCCACAGCAATTCGGCAATTGGTTGGCAGCCAAGCTCATTCGTTTCTTTTGGGGAACACAGATTACAGATTTAGGCCCTTTTAGGGCCATTAGAGCTGACTCCTTACGCAAAATAAACATGCAAGACGAAGCCTTTGGTTGGACCGTAGAGATGCAAATTAAAGCCATTCAGTATGGATGTGAAATAAGTGAATATCCTGTTGATAGCAAAGTACGCATTGGACAATCCAAAATTAGTGGAACCGTAAAAGGCACTATAGGGGCTGCAAAAGGTATATTAGGCACTATTTTTAAACTACGCTGGCGACAAAATGCGATGAACGCAGTGGATATTCAGGAGTAACGAATGATCTCTAATTTATATAAACGCACGCTCTCTATCGTGTTGCTCATAGCAATATCAGTGACATTTATCATTGGTGTACAAGGTGCGCGATTACTTTACACCAGAACGGCTATTCCTATTCCCTATTTTCAACAAGCGTATGCGGGAAACAACGACACAATAAGTCATCAAAAATGGCAAACCATTCTAGACAATTACATTGTAAATGACGCGTCTCAACATACTTACTTTAATTACGACGGTGTATCTGAAGCCCACGAGGAATTACTAACTGAATACCTTGATGAAATGCAAGAAATCGACCCCACCCATTACAGTAAAGATGAACAATTTGCGTACTGGGTCAATCTATACAACGCGGTGACCATCAGTTTGGTGGTTGACGAATATCCTGTAGATTCAATTAAAGAAATCGGCAGCCAAGTAAATTTAGGGCCTTGGGATGATATTGTGGTTGATGTTGGTGGGGAGTCCTTATCACTTAACAATATTGAACACGGCATTTTAAGACCCATTTTTTCAGATAATCGCGTACATTATGCGGTTAATTGCGCCAGCTTAGGCTGCCCAAATTTATCGCAAACTGCCTTCACTGCACAAAATAAAGAACAACAGCTGCAAGCCGCCGCAATGCAATTCGTCAATTCGGAGAAAGGCGCTGCTTTTATTGACGGAAAGCTTGTGT
>CAYUZL010000479.1:0-4056 GCA_964449725.1 uncultured Alteromonas sp.
AAGCAAAAACACCAGTTTTCCCAGCTTAGTAGTTGGTCTATTAACTGATTTTGCTTAGGTAGTTGCGGTTCAAATACGTTATTCGCATTGGTATAAATAGACTCGAACTTGTCGGGTTCGTTTCCCCATCCTTGGCACAACCAATAGGCGATAAGTGCATTGCCAATGACTCTTTTTGAAAATGGATGCCCATAGACAATTTCTTCCCAGCCGCGAGTTAAATTCCAATCGTCGGTGACGTCGTGATCATCAAAAATCATATAGGTTGGAATATGGGCAAGCACTCGTTGAACTTTTGACAGACCTTGCTTAAATTGGTTTATCTGTTCGAGTTCTTGGTTGAATAATAGATGGCGTTTTTGCTCCTGAATATCATTGCTTAAATGGACAAAATCCCAACATTTGGGAGACCAAACGAGCAAGTACATGGCGAGCATTTCTGCCAAGGATATTAAATGGTTTTTGGCATTAACCGAAGTGAAAATGGGTTTCTCTTTTGCACCAAAAAACGTATCGAGTAGGGTGTCGTTGTGCTCAAATTTCGGCAGCAAGGTTTCCCGTTTATAAAGTAAGTCTTGTTTGTGTTTCAATTCAGATGAACAAGACAGGGTGGCGCCTTCAAGAGACTCTTCGTATAAGCCAAGCACATCGATAACTTGATGAATAGCATTTAACATGGGGCCGGCAACATCATCGACATAAACTTGATCGCCAGAGAGCAATAATACATCGGGCCGAAACTCGTTTTCGATCCCATCAGTACGGGTAAATTGTGCATCGAGTGCTACAAGTGCATCATCGCCTGGATAGTGAGGTTTGCGGCATGATCCATGGGCAACGTGAGTCAAGTGTTGTTGCCATCGAAAATGCAACGGTTTTTTATCATAATGTAGATAGGCTTCGCCGCACAATGAAGACCTATCTGTAGTGAGAATATCGTAGTGATACTCGTGGTTGGCGGTAATTTTTTGTTCAGGAATAAAACTCAACAACTGAATATGAGCATGAAGGCCGATTTGAACACTCTTTTGGTCGGTTTTTCCTTCAACAGGACTATTTCCGTCAGAAACAGATAAATTTAATGTTTGAGCGCTGCTGGTTACTAACCATACACTCATGTTTTTAGCGTCAACTCGTCTTAAAATTGGGCCGGCTAGTAGACTGGGAAGGGAAATTTTTTCGTGCATTGGTATACTATAAACACTGACTTAGGCTTTTGGCAATATTGCGCTCACAAAGGTTTACAATTTTAGGATAGCAAGTATGAAGTATATAACTATTGCAGTGGTGTTTGCCATTGGGCTGATTTCTGGCTGCGGTCGTTCAGTAGAAAGCAGTGAATCAGTTACCGAATCATCCGGTTCTAATACGACTGCAACTTTGGTTGGAAAGTGGATAACTGAAGCTGATGGCAGTGTAATGGTAGATCCGCAAACGTCAGGGCTGGCAGTGTGGAGGGAGCAACTATTAAGCATATCTGATGGTAGTGCCCATGAAACCCAAAGAAGGCGAATTCACGTTTTAAATCCTGCATCGGCACAGTTACAACCCAAGCCGGCGGCTATGTCGATGTCGTCACGAGTAAGAAAAAGTTGTTTTGCCAATTACCTTTCAGGACAGCCCGATTTAGAAGCTTTAGTTGTTGACCCAGATGATGAAAATGTGTTTTACACAGTGACAGAGGACGCCACTCGAAGCGGAGCGATGTCTCCGCGATGTCAGAAAAAATATGAAAACAGCGGTTCTACAGATTACCCTACTGTGTTAGTTAGGCTTGAGCGGAGTGACTCAGGGAAAACGACTATGACACACGCTAGAGCGCTTAAATTTGATACCGAATTCGGTGTGGGTAATTTCCCTAACGACGGTATCGAAGGTATGGCAATTACGCCAGAAAAGTTACTTTATTTAGGTTTAGAAAAAGACAAGCAAGGCAAAGCTAGAATTTTTAGTGTACCGCTAAACGATGAGTTTTGGACAACATCAGAATTTGCAAAAGTGACTGATCCCAATTTGCAGTTGCCGACCTTTTTAGAGGGTAACCACCCCATTAATGCCCTAACTCGCTATGCGCCAAATGATGAGTCTGGCGTGCTTATCGCTGCCGCTAGAAATGATAATGAGATATGGATTATTGATGAACAAGGAAATAAGCCAGCGAAACGTGTGGAATTTAATTTTGCGGTCGAAATTATGGGTAATAGCCAGTGTGGCGACACTGAAATAATGGACAATGCTTCTATTGAGGGGGTTGCAGTAATTGACGATACTTTATGGTTAGTTAACGACCCTTGGAAGCGGAATTACCTTAAAAATATTCAGTGCCCAGATAATGCTGAGCACTATAATTCTATGGCGCCAGTGTTGTTTTCGACGCCTATTTTAAAAGAATGGCTACTTTAATCTGCTAGCGAAATTCTTTTTGAATTTCGCTAATTTAGGTCCGACGACCATAGCGCAATACTGATTTTCAGGATTATTATCAAAGTATTCTTGGTGATAGTCCTCTGCTTCGTAATAATTATTTAACGCAACGACTTCAGTGACAATCGGCTCTGGCCATGTATTGTCAACAGTCATTTCAGCAATAATGGCTTTTGCAGATTGTTTTTGTACTTCATCATGGAAGAAAATTGCACTTCGATACTGAGTACCAATATCATTGCCTTGACGATTCAATTGAGTGGGATCATGCAGAGCAAAGAATATTTCTAATACATCTCTGTAAGTCATAAGTTCAGGGTCGTATTCTACACGCACAACTTCAGCATGACCGGTTGTGCCCGAGCACACTTGTTTGTATGTGGGATTGTCTACTTCGCCTCCGGCATAAGCACTTTTTGCAGAGATAACACCGTGCAGTTTGTTAAATGCACTTTCAATGCACCAAAAACACCCGCCAGCTAGGGTTGCGCTTTCTAATTTAGACATTTAATTTCACTCATTATTCATAATAAGGTTATTTCACTATTGAATAAGTATGACCACTTTAACTTATTCTCAAGTCATCCGAGTTGAATTTTTTAGCGTAACTAAGGTTATCAGCCATTTTGAGTTAACACAGTTAACAGTGCCCCATGACAAAAGTAACTAAACTAACGGTGTTTTACGATAGCCATTGTCCACTTTGTATGATTGAAATGCGTCATTTGAGTAAACGCAATACATTGAACAAAATCGTATTTGAAGATATCAATGACAGTGATTTTGATGAGCGATACCCGGAATTAGATTTTCAAAAATTGTACGCCCGTATCCACGGCTTAACCAATACAGGAGAGTTGATAACGGGCCTCGACGTAACCTATCACGCTTGGCGCTTAGTGGGGCAAGGTTGGATATATGCGCCACTGCGTTGGCCCATTGTAAAACCGATTGCTGATAGAGCGTATAACGTATTTGCTCGTCATCGCAACAGTCTATCTTATTGGCTAACAGGTAAGCCTCGCTGCTCGCAGTGTAAGGAAAATCTATGACGGTCAAAGCGATTTTAGTTATCGGTGCTGGTGGCGGAATAGGCAAGGCCTTGGTTTCGCACTTTGCACATGTTTACCCGTCAGCAACTGTTTATGCGGTATCCAGATCCCACCTTGATTTCTCACAAGCCAATGTAATTCAATCGACGTTAAACACGGATGTTGATGCAGACATTTTAACATGGCTGAAATCACTGAAGGGTATTCAATTTGATTTGGTTATTGGCGCTATGGGATTGCTACACGGAGAGTATAACGGCACACCTGTAATGCCAGAAAAAAAGCTAGAAGATATTAACACGACCCAATTACAGGCCTATTTTCATATTAATACCATAGTGCCCAGCATATGGATAAAGCACTTGGTTAAATATATGAATATCCAAAAATCCATAGTGTGTTTTCTATCCGCTCGGGTTGGCAGTATTGAAGATAACCGCATGGGAGGCTGGTACGGTATCGGTCATCCAAAGCCCCGGTTAACAATAAAAAGAAAAACGCCAGCCACCAATTACGGCGAAGTACCAAGCATAACTCTCTGTCTCTTATAAAAATCTCCCGAGCCCACGAGACAGGGCTG
>CAYUZL010000480.1:0-4590 GCA_964449725.1 uncultured Alteromonas sp.
GGATATTTAGCGTATAGCCCATTAAATACATAACACCAAGGGTGATGCAGATAGAGAATGGGACTGACAGTACAACAATAAGCGTAGATGAGATATTACGTAAAAAGAAATACAAAACAATAACCGAAAGCAGGGCACCAATTAAGCCCGAATTAAGGAGATTGGATAAGGAAGAAGTAACGCTTTGGGCTTCGTTATTAAAATAGAGAATATTAATGCCACGAAACGTAGGGTTAGATTTTGCTTCTTCAACAACTTTCAATACGTTTTCAGAGACGTCAACTAAGTTTGCGCCAGATTCTCTAAAGACATCCAAACCAATCGCAAACGTTTGGTCTAAGTGTCTTCCTTCAACTCGCTCGGGTTTTTCATAGGTGACAGTGGCGACGTCTTTAAGGCGAATGGTTCGTGTAACGAGAAGATCTTCTATTTCTTGTATACTTTTGTATTCACCGATGGGGTTAACTGTAATTTTTTGTTCTAAATCGAAGAAACTGCCTGCCGTCATTGAGAAGTTGGCATTTCTGAGTGTTTGCGTTAGTTGCGCTGTATCAACATGTAAAGCGGTAATTTTTTCAGCATCTAAGCGGATGGATATCTGTTTTTCTGTGACACCATAAAGTGCAACTCTAGACACTCCTTTCACCCGCTCTATGGGGTGTTTTAAATTACGATTGAGTAAGTCGTATGCGTTCGATAAATCTCGTTCACTGGAAATACGCATTTGGAAAATGGCTTGATCGGCTGTATTTTCCTTATGCACAATGATACGTTCCACGTCGTCAGGCAGTAGATGTCGAATGGCATCTATTTTTTCTCTGGCTTCAACACTCTTTGCCTTTATATTCTCACCCCAACTAAAAAGCATAAATATCTCAGAATAATTTTCGTTAGACTCAGACCAGAGCCGATTAACGCCAGACATTGTGGCTAATGTTTCTTCAATAGGGCGAGTAATACTCTTTTCCACTTCTTCAGGTGTAGCATTAACGTAGGGCACGTGTATGACCATAAATGGAAGTTGAATTCCAGGGAATTTCTCGAGAGGTAACAATCGACTTGAAATCAAACCGAAGACTAACATTGAGAGAAAAAACATAGACACTGTTACTGGGCGCTTCAAGGCAAAGGAAGCTAATGAAGCACCTGCTGATTGGAGCTTATTCATAAACCGTGTCCTCATTGCCATTAATCGTTAATTCAGTTGCGGTTAGTTGGAACGTTTTACGATCAAATAAACTGTATAAAATGGGGATTAAGAAGAGCGTTAAGAATGTCGCGAACAATAATCCAAATATAACGGTTATTGCCATGGGCGTCCTGATTTCTGCTCCTTCGCCTAGCCCAATAGCCATTGGAAGGAGTCCCAAGGTTGTGGTCATTGTTGTCATAAGGATTGGGCGCAATCGGCTTTCAGCTGCGTGTTTGATTGCTTGTGATTTTTCTTCACCTTTTTCACGGAGTTGGTTAATGCGATCAATAAGGACGATGGCATTGTTGACCACGATACCTGCCAGCATTATTACACCGATGAAAACGACCACACTGATACTGGTGCCAGTAACAAACAGCCCATAGATTGAACCGGCACAAGCCAAAGGTACAGTGAATAGTATAAGGAATGGATGGAGCAAGGATTCAAATTGTGATGCCATAACCAAGTAAACTAAAAATACGGCTAGTGCTAAAGCGAACTGCAATGACCGAAAGCTGTTTTGCATTTCTTCGCTTTGACCTGCAACGTGCGCTTGAATACTCAACGGTAATTGTTGTTTTTTTAGTAAATCTTCGGCAATGAATACAGCTTCTCCTAAATCACCATAGGCTAAATTGGCTGATATAAGCGCCACACGTTCTTGTCCAACACGTGTTATCTCGCTCGGGCCTGTTGATAGGTCTATGTCGGCAACAGCGTCTAATGGAATAGGGTTGGTTGCACCTGGATTAATAATAATTCGACTAATATCGGTAATAGAATCACGTTGCTTTTCTAGTGTGCGCACGAGTATGTCTACTTTCCTGTCTTCAATGCTGTACTGTGTCGCAATTTCACCTCCAATTTTGGTAGAAATCAGATTAGATACGTCAGGTGCATTAAGCCCAAGCTGAGCAAGCTTGGCATGATTAAATTGAATTTTTAACTCAGGATTACCATTCTGTAATGTCGATTTAATGTCGGCGAAGCGACCAACTTTTTTCATTTCTTCGACGATTACATCGCTATATTTTTTTAATGAAGCAAGATCATAACCTGAAATTTGTATCTCTAGCGGTGTTGAAAAATTAAACAGCTCGGGTTCGCCGAATTTGCTTTGTACACCTGCTTGTTGAGCTAGATAGTCTCGCATAAGGTGAATAACGTGTTTTTGTTGTTTTTCAGTGGTTTCGCTGTTTAATACGACGTTTAATCTACCCCAGTGATTACCGCCTTGGGAAGGTGAAGCGTTAACTAAACTTCCCGTTCCAGCTAACGAATATGTTCTTTCTACTTCCGGTAATGCTTTTGCAAAACGGCTCAGATCTGCCAACATGGCATCAGTATTTTCAAGCTTAGATCCCGTTGGCAGGTTTATTTCTACAAAAAACTCACCTTGAGAAAGTGGTGGTATAAGTTCCAGCCCGAGTTTGGGGAGCAGAGTAATTGAAAAGCCCGAAATGACAATGACAGTAGTCAAAATGACTAAGCGTGCTTTTAATGCACTCCGTAACGCTGCGATATAAAGGCGCTCTAAAAACTGATAAACCTTGTCAAAAGCCCAAAGAATTGGCATGAACAAAATAGTCAACAGTTTACGTACCACGCGTGTTATTAATAACGCCAAGCTAGTGATAACGAATAATGTGAAGTAAATAGCTTTACTGATGCCTGTCATGGCAAGTTTGGGGACAAATAGGATGTAATACAAAACTAACCCAAGTTTACTGGTTGGCTTAGTTTTTACTTGGCTTTCACCTAAATCTAATTCGGACTTGAGCGCACTGGATTTCTCTCTAGCAGCCATCATTGGAATAATAGATAAAGCGACTAACAGTGAAGCGGCAAGTGCAAAGGTTACTGTTAATGCTTGATCACTAAATAATTGGCCCGCAATTCCTTCAACGAAAACTAAAGGTATAAATACAGCCATAGTGGTAAGCGTAGAGGCCACGATTGCCATAGACACTTCCTTGGTACCATTAATCGCCGCTTTTTTACTATTTTTACTTTTCTTTTTATGTCTATCGATGTTTTCGAGAACGACGATACTGTTATCAACCAACAAGCCAATTGCTAATGCAATACCGCCTAAACTCATAATGTTTAAGCTGATATCGTTACTATACATAAGGTTGAATGTGGCAATGATAGAGACAGGGATAGAAATAGAGATAATGAGCGTTGGCCAAACGTTTTTCAGAAATAAGAAAAGCACTAACATGGCTAATATGCCGCCTATCATCCCCGATGTTTTTACTTCGTTGACCGCGTTTGCAATGAAAGTCGATTGATCATAAACCATCTGAAGTTGATAGGTTTCAGGCATTTCTTGTTCGATTTCTTGCAGTCGACGTTGAACATTTTCAGAGACTTTGACAGTATTTGCATCTCCTTCTTTATAGATTGCAATTTCCACCCCTTCAAAGCCTTGAAAGCGCGTGACAGAACTTCTTTCTTTGTAAGTGTCTTGAACCTCTGCGATGTCGCCAAGACGAATGTGTTTACCCTCTCTTGTGGCGATGAAAAGATCGCGCATTTCGTCTAGTGTTTGGAATTGGTTTAATGTTCTAACTAAATATTCTTGAGAACCGTCTTCGACTCGGCCACCCGCTGTATTCACGTTTTCTGTTTTTAATCGTTGTATAATTTCGGCTAGAGTGATGTTTAACTGACTTGAACGTTGTTGATTGACTAACACTTGAATTTCGTTTTCAAGGCCACCACCAATTCTGACCGAAGCAACACCTTTAACTGATTCTAATTTGCGCTTTATTTGTTCTTCGGCGTACACGCGCAGCTTTTTCATACTGTTGACATCGAGGTCTATAAAATCAGATGCGTCTTTTGCAGCGATAGCGCCGAATCCGAATCGCATAATGGGGTCAAGACTCGGGTTAAATCGCAGTAATAAAGGCTTTTCGACATCTAAAGGTAATTGCAGTACATCCAGTTTTTCGCGAACTTCTAAGCTCGCAATGTCCATCTCTGTACCCCATTCAAATTCTAGAACAACATCAGACTGTTCTGCTTTTGACGTTGAAGTTACCGTTCTTACACCTTTAACAACACCGATGGTTTCTTCAATAGGTTTAGAGACAAGCTGTTCTATTTCACCAGGTGCAGCTCCTGTGTAATTGGTTCTGATCGTCAGTGTTGGATAAGATAATTCGGGTAACAAATCTACCGCTAAACGGGACAATGACACAAAGCCAAACAATAAGACTGCAAAGGTAAACATCCAGACGGTAACCGGCCGTTTTACGGCGATATCGACCATATTCATGATAAAATCCTTTTTTAACTGTTAACTATTTCGATAGGCGCTTGATCTTTCAAGTTTTGATGGCCAGTTATTACCACTTTTTCTTCACCGGTTAAGCCCTCGGTGATTT
>CAYUZL010000481.1:0-2917 GCA_964449725.1 uncultured Alteromonas sp.
ACTATAAATAGTTGTTGTATTAAACCTTATTTTTTATTCTGAAAAACGTTTAAATATCAATGATGTATTAATTCCACCAAAGGCCAAATTGTTACTCATTATAATGTCGGTTTGAATCTCTCGGCTTTCGTGCTGAATAAAATCCATTGGTGCACATCTCTCGTCCACATTATCCAAATTGAGAGTAGGCGCAAACCAGCCTTCATTCATCATCATAATACCTACATAAGCTTCAAACGACCCACACGCACCGAGCGTATGACCTGTGTAACTTTTCATGGTACTAATGGGTTTTTCTCCCATCACCTCAAACGTTGCTTGGCTTTCTGCTATATCTCCGTGTACTGTAGCAGTGCCATGCGCTGAGACATAGCCAACATCATCAGCGTCAATGCCAGCGTCTTCTAAGGCTAGCGTCATAACTCGTTTAACGGTATCAAGGTTGGGCTTCACTAAATGGGCTCCATCTGTGTTTGTCCCATACCCTATTACTTCGCCTAAAATCGTTGCCCCTCGCGCTTTCGCATGATCATAAGACTCCAAAATGAGAGTACAGGCGCCTTCTCCCAAAACCAACCCATCCCGTTGTGCATCGAATGGACGAGGTGTAGCTTCTGGCGTGTCGTTTTTCTTGCTGGCTGCAAACAGCGTATCAAATACAGCGGCTTGTGATGGGCATAACTCTTCTCCACCACCTGCTATCATTACATCTTGCTGACCACAGCGTATAGCCTCATAGGCAAAGCCTATTCCCTGACTTCCTGCAGTACAGGCACTAGAGGTTGTGTACATTCGTCCTTTAGTACCAAAATACACACTAATATTTACCGCTGCGGTATGGCTCATCATGCGCAAATAGGTGCTACTGTTAATACGTGATGTAGACAAGCTTTCGAGCATGGGGACAAACTCAAGAGCCGCCTCACTGCTACCAGTAGCTGAACCAAATGCAACACCAGTAGATTCTGACATTATCACTGGATCATCGAGCAAATTCGCGTCAGTAAGTGCTCGCTCTGTAGCCAATACACTCATTTGAGCTACTCTGCCCATGCTGCGACGTTTCTTTTTAGTATAATGTGGAGGTAATTCGAAATCGTGAACTGGCGCGCCTAAGTATGTTCCTAAACCATTGTACTTTTGCCAATCATCCATAAAGCGCACGCCGGACTGTTTGGCTTGAATTGTCGACTTTACTTCTTCCCAATCGCTACCAAGAGAAGACACTAAGCCTGCTCCTGTAATCACAACACGTCTATATTTGTTATTCAAAACTCTTCTCTCTTAGTGGCTCTGGCGGCGAAAAACAGACAAACTAGCCTGGGCCAATGGCTCACTGCATTGTGCGTTCTCACAATAATACTCAATTAAACAATCGAACGTTGCTAAATCGTCTCCAACTAACGCCTTTTCTTTACAACTAATTTTCAACTTAGTTCCTTCTGCAAAAAAATCACATGTCGATTTATAAGAACGAGTTCCTAGCAAAAAGCCTAAATGGGGCTCAATAAGCCCTTTTTTTAATTGGTGTCCCGCAATCAATGCAGCGGTTTGCCCCATATATTCTAATCCTATCCAAGCCGGTACCCCCACGCCAGGCTCGAAAAATGAAGCCTGTTCATCGACATAAACCAAGGATGACGAGGACCTTTCATCTACCTCTATAACTTTATTTATCAATAGCATTGGAGGTCGGTGGGGAATAAGTTCAAACAGCAAAGGATCGAAACGGTTGTTCTTTTTCTGCTTTTCTTCCGACATTAGCTTGCTTCCACCTTGTTGCTATCAGCGTTTTTTTCACTTGTCTCAGGATCCCAAAAATCATAAAAGTTAAACCACTGATACGGTGCTTGAACACTGTGTTCTTCTAGTTTTGATGCAAATGACTGTGCATATTTGGTAATATCTTGAATTCTATTTTTGCGAGATAAAACAACCTTGTCACAAAGAGGGGTTACATCAAAAACCACTTTGTTTTCTTTTGCTCTTTGCCTATAAGCAAACATAAATTTTACCGGACACGCAAGTGCCTTAGCCAACATGTAAGGGCCTATCGGCAGTGGTGCTGAACGACCAAGAAAATCAACATTCACAGTGCGCTCTAATCCACTAAGAGGCACTCGATCTCCCGCAATAAAGACCCACTCTCCAGCATCTACTTTTTGTTTAAGCATCATAATAGTAGTGACATCAAACTCGTCGACTTGAAATACGTTTAAGCGGGAATCTTGATTTTCCTTTTGCATAATTTTAACGAAATTTCCGGCATGCTTGTCGTACAACAAAACATTAATAGTTTTGTCTTTGTATCTGTGCATAAAGCCACGACAAAACTCCAAATTACCAAAGTGAGAGCCAATGATGAGTTGCCCTTTTTGATCTTCTAGCAAGCTTTCAACTAACTTCTGGTTCGTTAAAATAAAATCAGTTTCTTCAATATCGATTAGCCAGCCTAGAACTTTGTCTAAAATCACCTCCGCGAAACTTTTAAAATGGATTAACACATGAAACAGGTTGGGTTTATGTTTCCAGGCCTGTGAGCGGTAGTGGTAGTGATTCAATAAAAACTGAAGAGATGCATTTCGTTGATCTCGGCGAAACAGTACAAAAAACAAAGCTACAGGGTACATGATCAATGAAAAAAACCAGCGCCCAAATACGCGATGTAATAAATACAGAAACCGCATTCCACCTAAGGTTCCAGCCTCTTGAATATTTGACCAATGCTGTGAACTATCAACAGGTTTGGTTGAATTATTACTACTCATGAAATTATTTGCTCAAAATAGCTTTTATTCGGTTGTGTATAAGTCGAGGAGAACGAATAAAAGAACCAAACAAAAGACGAACATGTAACTGAACTAACATGCTGTTGTCTCTCAAATAATGAAAATGAGACACTGTGTTTTCATGGTAA
>CAYUZL010000482.1:0-10445 GCA_964449725.1 uncultured Alteromonas sp.
GTCGTAAGGTGAATCGTAAAATAGCCAAACAATTGGTTGGTGCACTGCAACCCTTAATAGAACAGCATTTAACCACCGCAAGAGATATCGCTCAATCTCGAGGCGATCTTATTTTACAAGGCGCGTTAGCAGATATGCACGAGACTATTGGTGGTGAAGTAACACGTTTGCAGACCTTAAAAACCTTGAATCCTTCAGTCCGAGACTCAGAAATTGCGTTTTTTGTTGCACAACAATCGCAATTAGACACCTTGCTAAAAAATGCGGAAGTACAACTAGACGCAATAAGAGTCATAGTAAACAACCCAACATGACACTAAGGGATTTTGTCTATCGTCCACCTGCTCGCCCTTATTTACCCTTGCTGTATGTTGATGACCACATTGTGGTTATCAACAAACCCAGCGGGCTATTAAGTGTTCCTGGTAAAGAAGAGGCTCATTTAGATTCGGCTTGGTATCGCGCTAGTCGTGTTTTTCCTTCGGTATCTGTTGTGCATCGTTTGGATATGGCAACATCAGGGGTATTAGTACTTGCCAGAAACAAAGCCGCTCATAAACATTTGTCGTATCAGTTTGCTAACCGTATTACTCACAAACGCTATTATGCCCGTTTATTTGGAGAGCCTGACGCCGACAAAGGAATAGTGAACATTCCATTAATTGTGGACTATCCCAATCGACCGTTACAAAAAGTCGATTGGGAAAACGGTAAACCCTCTTTAACCTGCTATAAAGTCGTTCAGCCAGAACCTTTCGGTGTGCTTGTTGAGCTACATCCAATTACCGGGCGTTCGCATCAATTGCGCGTACACATGCGGGAATTGGGTACGCCCATACTCGGCGACCGTTTATATTCTCCAGCAAAATCAGTAAAAGCCGTTACTCGGCTGCAACTCCATGCACAAACCATTAATTTTGTTCATCCGTTAACGGCAAAACGAATCAGCTTTAGCGCCCCTATTCCTTTTAGTCATTACTCCCCACTTTGTTTAAAAGAAACCTATACTGAAGCTAAAGAAATGCTGGTACAGCACGATATAGAGATATCAGACTTTATAGAGTAACTTTCGTTGAATTTTCGCTACTTGGTATGTGTCGTTGCACTTATTCTTTGCCAGCATACCGTATTGGCTAGCGACATCGCGCGCCAGTTTCCTACCCACACAGTGAATGAAATTGACCTCGAAAACAGCGTGACATACAGCATAAGAATTGATGCTCAACGTCCTTTATCTCTTGGTTTGGCAACGGTTTTTGTCAGTCCAGGAAAAGGAAAGTTGTCTTTTTATTCGGCATTAGATTTAGCCAATGAATTGGCACAAAAAGGCTGGCATGTCGATCTTGTATCTTCTAGTTGGTTATCGTCACAACCCAACCCCAAAATTGACCTAATTGACAAAGAAAGCATGAAAGACGCAGCAACTATGACTGATGTCGCAAGTATGAAAGAGACTGAAACCATGGACGCTCCAGCGACTATGGAAGATAAAGCCAGTATGAAAGAAAGCGACACCATGGAAGATAAAACCATGGCTATGACGGAAAAAAACATACAACCTTGGATGTCGATGCTAGAGCCTGATATAGATTTTTCTTCATTACAGATACAAATGATTTCACTGATTAGCCATTTAAACGAGGCCACTGACACCAATGGTTTTAGGCTATTTATAGCAGAGGGCGTAGTCGCCACCTTGCTGTTAGCATCAGCAAAAGACACCTCGATAAATGCCCCCGACGCTGTTGCGTTAATCTCTCCGTTTTGGCCTCAGAATGAAGTAAACAATACACTTCCAGAAATGACTGCGGCTTACCCTTCTCCTCTATTAGATATTGGCTTTGCGTCCTCAAATCGGTTTGCTTTATCGACAATTAACGCAAGAAAGACGCAAGCCAACGTAAAAATAAAATTAGATTACCGTCAACGTATGTTGCCTAGAGCACAGCCTCGTACCGCTATTGATTGGGTTGGAACAGAAATAGTGGGTTGGACAAGATCGCTAGGATGGTAATGCGAATTAATTAATATTGTCTATACTCTAAAAGGTTAGTTTTTGACAACACAAAGAGTATGGCCGTTAGTAACTTCATCAGACATAAAACAGTACAGCTAGTGTATTACGTTCGCGGATTTTGGCGAGGCCTTATTCCGTATAGCGAAATAAACTTGTTTGTTTGGGATACCTTTGAAGAATGGCGACAGGTCACGAATAGGCATTCATCTCCCCTAAGCGAACGGGAACAAGTCTTTTGGCACTTAATCTATCAAGTGCACGCCTTGTCTCCAGATTCGCTTCTTCAAGACAACACGCTTCGCACTGAGCTAGCCCAGTGTATTGAGTTTCTTGAACACGGCGGGTTTAAACCTTTTGAGTGTGTTGGAATTCGCCCCTAGGGTGTTGTAATTTCGCCTTAAAGAAGGTCAAATAGCCTTTGTATTTTCTTTAGAGTTTCTTTTTTGACTTCGCTCAAACACGCAATATCACAGTTTCGCAACAAACGCCTTCTCACCATTTTTTGCTTTGGTATCGCCAGCGGTTTTCCTTGGATAATGATAGGTTCAGTCATGTCTGCATGGTTGAAAGATGACGGATTTTCACGAACTGACATTGGGCTTTTTGGCCTTGTGTTTGCTATGTATACCTTTAATTTTGTCTGGTCTCCATTAGTAGACCGGCTTTCTTTACCTATTTTTAAACGACTCGGTCGAAGGAAAAGCTGGGTCTTTGCTATGCAACTGCTGTTAGTTGTTTTTTGCCTAATTATTTCCCAACTACAATTAAACACCCAGATTTGGTGGCTAGCACTGCTAGGTGTTGCCATTGCAACCAGCTCTGCTACTCAAGACATTGCGATTGATGGTTATCGCATCGACAGTATGGGCAATGACAAAGCCGCCATGACAGCGTCATCCTCTATGGCTACCGCTGGGTGGTGGACAGGTTACGGAGGCTTAGGCGCTATTCCTTTTTTCCTAGCAGACCTTCCCGGCTGGAGCTGGCCTCAAGTATATTTGGTGTTGGCTGGAATCATGTCATTGCTGGCTTTAATAACCTTGTACGTGAACGAGCCTCCACTCATACAAAGAACGAACGAAAATAACACTGAATCCATGCCTCGATGGTTCGTTAACACGCTAATAAAACCGTTTGCTGATTTCTTTGCCCGTAATGGAGTTAAAATAGGTCTTACCATTTTGCTGTTTATTTTTTCGTTCAAAATCGGCGAAGCCTTTGTTGGCCGTATGAGCATTGTTTTTTACAAAGAACTGGGGTTTAGTAATTCAGACATTGGTGCTTATTCAAAGTTAATAAACTGGTGGGTTACCATTGTGTTTGCCATTATTGGTGGCGCCTTCACTATACGCTTTGGTATTTATAAAGGGCTTGTAGTCGCTGGCATTGCGATGGCGGCAAGTAACCTGATGTTTTCGGTGATGGCTCAAGTTGGCCCTGACCCAAGCTGGTTTGTTGCTGCAGTGATAATCGACGGCTTCACCGCGGCGTGGAGCACAGTAGCCATGGTAGCTTTTATTTCATTACTGTGTAATCACACCTTTTCCGCTAGCCAATACGCACTAATGGCATCAGTGAGTTCCTTTGGTCGAACTGCACTTTCAGGGGCTAGTGGTTGGTTAGTAGATATCATGAATGGCAATTGGACCTTGTTCTTTTTACTCACCGCATTAATGGTTATACCTGCGTTAATGTTATTACGGCATTTAAAATCAAAATTACCCATACTCAATGATTAGCTGAAGGCGTAAATAATAGAATTGCTTAAAAGACCCTTGAATGCATATACAAAAGCTATACATTGCATTCTCTATGTATATTTATTTAAGGAAGTGCCACCATGGCGAAAGTCAAAACAATCAAAAAAGAAATTAAAGCTAGAAAATTAAAAATTGCTAAACAAGAAAAAAAGCTTAAAAAACTTAAGAAGCAACTTAAAAAAGCGTAACCAAACGATACAAAAAACGGCCTTCGAGTCGTTTTTTGTATCTGTTATAGCGGAATTTGCTAACCCAGCGAAGCATTACACTAGGGCCTGTTTATCTTTGTTCATATTTTGCGCTTGGGTCTGAAATTGGCTAGGTCAAGGCGTTGTTGGCGAAATTTGGTGGCTCCAAACGAGCCAACGACAACGCAGAGATAGCCAATTTCAGGCCAAGCCCGAAGGGCAGCGGCCATTTATTCCTCATACTGCCCACAAATGTGTTTATTTGGAACCACCAAACCTCACAAATTTGTGATTGTCTGAGGAATAAATGACCTGCTGCGCAAATCATGAACAAAGATAAACAGGCCCTAACCGATATGAACGATTTATTTCGCAGATCCAGAGGCAATTAACTTGAGCTTTCTTTGCAAAAATGCCTGCTCACTATCATTTTTTGATAGCGTTATAGCCGTTTTCAATGAAAAAATAGCAGCCTCTATTAAGTGTAATCTTACTTCTAATTCAGCCCTTGCCGCATGATAGGGATGATATTGTTGTAGTTCGTCTTCCAAATTCAATAACACTTGATAAGCCGTGGCTAAATTTTCACCATTGTTTTGGGGAATATTTGCCTGCGCTACCGCTTGATTCAGGGTAATAACCGCACTTGGTGTTAAACGATTTAAGCCAGTGTAAAGCCAGTAAATTTGCTGCCAATCCGTTTCCTTCCATGCCTTGGCATTACAGTGTAAGGCACTAATGGCAGCTTGAATTTGGTAAGTTCCCGTTTGTTTATAAGTTAATGCTTTTTCAATCAAGGTATTACCTTGAGTAATGAAACCACGGTTCCACTTTTGTCTGTCTTGATCCTCTAATGGCGTATAAAGGCCTGATTTACAAATACGTGAATCACGCCTAGCATCATGAAATAAAAGCAAAGCGGCTAAGCCAAACACTTCTGCTTTTGGCATTAAATCCACTAGTACCTGACTGAGGCGAATCGCTTCATTGGCTAATCCCTGACGAGTAAGAGTTAGGCCTTGATAGGCACTGTACGACTCGTTATATATCAAGTAAATCACTTTTAATACCGAAGATAGTCTAGATTCAAGATGTTCGTCATTTGGAACTTGATAAGCAATACCTGCATCACGGATTTTTGTTTTCGCTCGAGAAATCCGCCGCGCCATGGTTGTTTCTGAGGTGAGGTAAGCTCGGGCTATTTCTTGTACGTTTAAACCACATAAGGTACGCAATGTCAGCGCCACTTGTGCTTCTTCATTTAAAGCCGGATGGCAGCAAGTAAAAATAAGCCTTAGTCTTTCATCCGGTACTAGATAGTCCTGCTCTGCAACGCCATCAATACGTGGATAAAGCGATTCTTCAATAACATAGATCTTCTGCTCGTCTTGCTCAGCCAACTTATGTGTTTGATTTTTACGTAAACGATCAATTAATTTGCGCTTCGCCACTAGGTGCAACCACGCAACACAATTGTCAGGCATGCCTTGAACTGGCCACGTAAGATTCGCTTGTTCAAATGCATCTTGTAATGCATCTTCAGCCAATTGTAGATCTCGACAAAAACACACTAAAGATGCTAATACTTGACCAGATTCGGCGCGAAAGATTCGCGCCAGTTTATCCATCTTCACAATAATGTGATCTTATAGAAGCAGATTAGTGATCAAAAAGCATCACAGGCCTCACTTCGACAGTACCATAGCGTGCACTAGGGATTTTCGCTGCCCAAGATAAGGCTTCATCTAGGTCTTTACAGTCAAACAGATAATACCCTCCGAGCTGCTCTTTGGTTTCAGCAAAAGGGCCATCTGTAAGTTCTGCTTTGCCACTTCTTAACCTCACTGATGTGGCGGTACTAACAGGTTCTAAAGCATTGCCGCCTGCGACCACTCCCGCACCCTGCGCTTCTTTTTCAAATGCTGTGTATTGCTCTATCAAGGTTTGCATATCCACATCATCTTGATCTTCCACAGCGTATATCAAAGCTAAAAATTGCATTCTATTCTCCTGAAAATGTATCTTACATTTTCTTAGACGAAGCCGATGGTATTATCAGCTTTCAGTATATAGACGCATGAACTTTTGTGAATAGGACAACCTGTGAAACTTTTTTACGATAGATACTTTTTCAATTAAGTCATTTGAATAATGAGAACTTAGGATGTGGTAGCGTAAGGCGTTGTTGAAAAGGTGTTTTAACAGGGCTATTCTGCTAGCTATAAATCGACAACCTTTGTTCACTACTACATGATGTCATACACAACTCCACTTCGATTTTCCTATTTTTTGCTATGTTCACTATTAATTTGCGCATGTAATGGAAAAGTAATCACACCATCAACTGAGCACAACACTTTGGCCAATACCGTAAAATTTGCTTCTTTCAATGTTTCTTTTGCTCATGACGGTGATTCATCAGAGAACTTTGAACAATGGGTAAGCTTTATGAATATCCCCGTTAAACAACAAAAAGCGCTTATTCAGTCGTGGAAAAACGGTACATTAAATGAAAGCAAAAATCGGCTAGCAGAACGAATTATTCAAATTCGCAATGTTGCAGCTATTATTCAACAAGTGCGACCTGATGTACTTTTACTCAATGAATTTAATAATGACGGAACAGGCAAAAACACCCGAGCGTTAACAGGGTTTCAAACACATTATTTGTCCGTAAGCCAAAGCATGAATAGTGTTGACGGTGGCGACATGCTAGCGCCGATTCACTACCCTTATCAACAAAGTTACGCAACAAATACAGGCCTAGCTTCAGGAATGAATTTAGCCAAAAGCACGGCAGGTTATGACAATAAAAATCCTAATAACGCCTATGGATACGGTGTTTATCATGGCCATTATGCGTTTGCCTTGTTGTCGAAGTATGAAATTGACCAAAACAACACTCGCACGTTTCAGACATTTAAACGCAAAGATTTACCCCGCGCTGTCAATCCCACCATTAATGTTTGTGATGATACAAAACCCTTACCCTCAGCCATGGCATGTGGCGACAACTGGTTTTCCGATGAAGAATGGCAAAACCTAAGATTATCGTCAAAAAACCACGTTGATGCGCCCATTCGCATTCCTACCCAATCGGGAGTAAAAACCATTCATGCTCTATTGTCTCACCCCACTCCACCAGCATTTGATACCTTTAGCGACAATAATAAATACCGCAACAGTGACGAGAACTTATTTTGGCTGCATTACATCAGCAATAATGACGCCAACGTCTTATATGATGATAAAGGTCAATACGGTGGACTTGGAAAAGAAAGCTTTGTGCTCATGGGCGACTTAAATGCTGATACAACATGGGGAAGAACCACTGACGAGAGATTCAATGGTATTCAACAGCTTATGTTTCATCCTCTCGTCAATCAAAAGGTTACCCGTATCGACGGCAATCACTTCCCTACTTCCTTAGGAGCTGAACAAGAACCCAATAAGCGCAACCACCCTCTCCCTAAGATTCGTACAGCGACCTTCGGAAGCAAAGCCGATTACAGCGTGCCCTCTGCCGATTTGCAGGTGCTTGATTCTGGTGTGTATTGGCCTGCTGAATCTGAGTCCGGCCGCTTACTGTTCAACGACCCACGTATAGGGCAACGGGGAACAGATAAAGAAGTTTCATCTGATCACCGATTAGTATGGGTAACGCTAGACATATCCAATTAACGCTATATTGATAACTGGTATGCGCACATATTCACTGCGCTTGCCAGATTAAGTGAATCAATAGCACCGCTCCCCGGAATAGTAAAAGCCTGAGCGTTACATTTTGCTAGCGCGTCTTTGGGCACACCTCTAGCTTCGTTACCAAATAAATAGCATTGATAATCGGCAAATTCTGGAGTAGAAATCGGTTTACCTTGCATGTCCAAGTATGCAAATTGGGTATAGCGCTTTTGTAAATCCGCAAGCGCCACATCTAATTCCATAGGAACATGAAATATCGCCCCCATACTTGCGCGAACCACTTTAGGGTTAAAAGGATCAACGCTATTTTCACTCAGCAATAATTTGAAATTCCCAAACCACGCCAACGTTCTCAATATTGTTCCTAAGTTACCGGGGTCTTGTACTTCATGCAGGTAAACACTGGGCATAGTGTTTTTCAGTGTTGGGGTATTATTAGCCTTACTGGGTAAAGGGACACAAGCAATAATACCTTGAGGGGATTTGGTATTACTCAACTGAGACATTTTCTTGTTGTTAACCACTACCAAGGTATAGTCAAACTGTAATCTTGCCGCCCAGTCTTGGTAGTCGCTGGTGACATAAAGCGTAATATCGGTATAGTCACTTTTAGACAAGGCCGCTTTTTGTAACTCCAGTACTAGATGTTCTCCTTCAACTAGATAATAGCCAAATTGCGAGCGGTACTTTTTTTGATGTAATTTTTTGACGTCGTCTAATTTCATGTCGCCTTGCCTAACAGCTATAACGGAGTCTTAATACTGTGAATTATATCTGTTTGCGTAATTCAAGTCAGAAAAAAACCGCTGCCATGACTTAAATGAAAATAAACCTCTGAATTGTGGCACCAATGAATTGGAAATTATCCGTTGCCCGCTTACAATAGGCGGGATTTCAAGAACAGTAACAGCAGAGTAAACTATGGCGCAGTCAGGCAGCAGTAAAAAATGGATGGAGGAACACTTAAGTGACCTCTATGTAAAAAAAGCCCAAGCTGACGGCTACCGCTCTCGTGCTAGTTATAAATTGCTTGAAATCAATGAAAAAGACAAACTCATTCAGCCGGGTAATGTGGTTATGGATTTAGGTGCAGCGCCAGGTGGTTGGTCGCAAGTGATTGCGCCCATAGTTGTAGACTCAGGCCGCTTGATATCCTCTGATATTCTTCCTATGGATAGCATCATTGGTGCGCATTTTATTCAAGGTGACTTCACCGAAGAATCTGTATACAACGAAATACTAGCCGCGTTAAATAATCAGAAAGTTGATGTAGTAGTCTCCGATATGGCGCCAAATTTAAGCGGCGTAAAAACCACAGATCAATACTCGTCTATTTACCTTGTTGAACTTGCCTTAGACATGGCTCGAAATGTTCTTAAGCCCAATGGCAGTTTTTGCGCCAAGGTGTTCCAAGGTGTGGGTTACGAAGCCTATGTAAAAGACGTACGCCAATCTTTTAACAAAGTGATTATTCGCAAGCCCGATGCGTCCAGACCCCGATCACGAGAAGTCTATGTAGTAGGTAAAGGCTTTAAAGGTTAAGCACGTATTCCTGTACCTTGTGCATGCACTGATTTAAAATAGTCTAGCCCTGACAGAAAGGCTGTCCGGCATATTCAAGAGACTGTTTACTATGTTGCGCTTAACCGATATCAAATTACCCCTAGATCACGATGACCAAGCCATTGAGCAAGCGATTTTAGCCAAGCTTGATATCAGTGATAATGAGCTAGTATCTTTTGATATGTTTAAACGAGGTTACGACGCGCGAAACAACAAAAATATCCAGCTCATATACACCTTAGATGTTGCTGTCACTAATGAAACCGATTTATTAGCCACCTTTGAAAAAGACCAACACGTTCGTCAAACCCCTAACATGGCATATAAGTTTGTCGCGGAGGCCCCGAGTCATTTAACCGAACGTCCCGTGGTCGTTGGGCTTGGTCCTTGTGGTTTGCTGGCGGCTTTAACGCTGGCACAAATGGGGTTTAAACCCATTATTTTAGAACGCGGAAAAGTGGTTCGTGAACGCACCAAAGACACCTTTGGTTTTTGGCGTAAAAAGAATGATCTTAACCCCGAATCCAATGTGCAATTTGGCGAAGGTGGTGCCGGTACATTTTCCGATGGCAAGCTTTATAGCCAAATAAAAGATCCCAAACACTATGGCCGTAAGGTACTAAAAGAATTTGTCGACGCTGGCGCCCCCAAAGAAATCATGTACGTCAGTAAACCTCATATTGGTACTTATAAACTGATCAATATGATGGAAGCTATGCGTAAAACCATTATTGAGCTGGGCGGTGAATTTCGCTTTAGCACTCGCGTGGAAAAGTTAGATTTCGACACCACAGATGACACGAACAAACGCAAGATAAAAGGTGTGTTCTTGTCTAATGACGAATACCTGAGTTGTAAACACGTTATTTTAGCCATAGGCCACAGCGCCCGCGATACATTTGAAGCTCTTTATGACCAAGGTGTGTACATTGAAGCTAAGCCCTTTTCAATTGGCTTTAGAGTTGAACATAGACAAAGCATGATCGACAGTTGTCGGTTTGGCGATAACGTAGGTAACCCGATCTTAGGTACCGCAGATTACAAATTAGTGCACCACTGTAAAAACGGCCGCTCAGTCTACAGCTTTTGCATGTGCCCCGGTGGTACTGTGGTTGCCGCTGCATCGGAAAAAAATCGCGTTGTTACCAATGGAATGAGTCAATATTCCCGTCATGAAAGTAACGCAAACAGCGCCATCGTGGTGGGCATTACACC
>CAYUZL010000483.1:0-4655 GCA_964449725.1 uncultured Alteromonas sp.
GTATGCATCACTTAGTCTAGCTTTGCATCCAGAGCGACTTAACCGTTTAAGTATACAGCACGGGTATGAAGACGATATTCCTAGTGTTCTAAACGTTGCTGAGATGATTTTAAATACACATTGGAAAACTTATTCTAGTGATCCATTGTCAGCACGTTTAAGGTGGATTTCGTTGCACAGTGTGCTGAACGCAATTAAAGATAAGCATCTTTCACCAGAAGCAAGTCAAATGTTGACTTTGTCGCTGTCTGAACTTGGAACCTGGCTAGATAAAAAAGGTGAAAAAAGTGGTTACCCTAAACATGAAATATTAGTGTTAAAGCGTCAGTTTGATGTGTTTTGGAAAACAGGGAAGTGGCCGGGGGATTACCAACCTCAACCTATGCCCCCAGGTTCACCTATTTGATGTGGTGTTTTATGCTAGCCCAGTTCGTAGAACTGGGTGAAGCATTTGAATAGTTGAGTACCACTTAGCACTGATGCTGATGGGAAATGTAAAATAGGGATCAAATCACAGGGCGCGCGTAGTGTTTGCATGGCTTTTTCATTGTCCATATCATCAATATTGAGTATTTTCGCCATAGTTTGGCCTTTTTTCACAAGCTTTCCGAGTTTCGCTTGATAATCAACCATGCCGCCAAAGTCAGTGTATAATATTTTGTAGTTTTCTAGTTCTACACCATAGCGAGTGAGCGATTGCGGCATAAATTGAGTGGCGTTTAAGACACCTTTTGCGGCTAAATAACCCAGTATATTTTGAGCGTCTTTTTTTCCCTGATTAAAGTTGAGAGTTTCCTGACTGCCAAGCTCCAAAGTAAAGGCTTCAACCTCAAATTTAACTTTTCTATCAAAGCGTTGCTCTAAGGTTAATGCCAGTGTCCACCAAGGGCAAAAACTCGCTTCATCTAGTGCTCCTGCAAAGCTATTCGGAATAAAAATGCAGTACGGAAATGAAAATTGATGAGCGGCTTGTTTTGCATATTCAGGAATATAAATATGCCGAGTTGCAACGGGACCTGTGTGTAAATCTAAAACAATATCAGCATCGCTAGCCAATTGTTGTAGGCGCAAATTTAGCTGTTCGGCTAGGCCTAAGCCCCAAGGTTGGTTGAGTTTGTCATGTATCGCTTGTTGCCATAACAAACGAAACCTTTGTTTGATTGAGTCTAGGGATTCTTCTGGTGTTATTGTTTCTGAGAATTCATCAATGAGTTGTGAGTCGTAAAAGTAACCTCTATTCCAATTTGTACCATTGACAGGATCGAAACGTCCAAGGGTATATTCACCTGCTTTTATATTGGTTCCTACTGGGTTGCAATTGGGGACCAATATTATTTCTCCGTAAATGGTTTCTTCTTTTAGCGCCTGTATAAGATGGTGAATAACCACATTACCTTGTACTTCAGAACCATGAATGCTGCTTTGAATATACACTTTTGGTCCGGGTATATTGTCTGTGATTGTGTAAACAGGCACATTTAAATTTCGACCAGAAGCATTTTGTGCAACGCTAATATGTTGTTTCGTAAGATTTTTGTTCATAGTGATTGCGCACAAAGAGTACAAAGCGCTGAGCGATTAAAACGCAGTGTACGCCATGTATGATTTAAGCCATCGAAAAATTGAACCTCTCCAGATGGCGGAGTTTTTAAACCCACAATTAATTGCCCTGCAAGCATGGCTTGATAGTGGCCTATAATTGTAACCACGGGGCCGAAAATACCACGTTCAACACACGACTCATTGGGATCAGGCCATACTTTTGATAAGCATTCATAACAAGGAGCATCCTTGTCTGGGGAGATACAGGCGACCATACCTTCAAACCGTATTGCGGCTCCAGTAATTAAATGAATGGAATGAGCTTTACACGCGGCATTAACTTCCAGTCGGGTGCTGAGGTTGTCTGTGCAATCAAGTACGAGGTTTGGTTGGGCCATTGTCGAGCTGATTAAATGCTCATGTTTAAACGCTGTACTAATAGGGTGAATATGAATACTGGGGTTAAAATCTGCTAATTTTTGTTTAGCAATATCGACCTTATAGCAACCGATATCAGCTTCCGTATACAAACTTTGCCGAGCCAAATTTGATTTGTCTATTGTATCTGGGTCAAACAACGTAATGTTGTTAAAGCCCATTAAAGAAAGTGATTGTGCCGCTGCACAGCCTACACAACAAGCGCCAACAATAACAACATGGGAATTAGCTAACGCTCCTTGACCATCTAAATCTATTTGGGGGAGGGCAATTTGCCTATCGTAACGTTTTAAATCGAATTTCATTTGATGTGTAAAAGTGCCGTAGATTGGACTAGTTGAAGTACTTGCGCGAGTGTTAGTTCATAATGATTTATACACCTTTGATAAGCGGATTGCTAGTACAAGGTATTTCCTAAATAAAAAACCCCAGCAAAGCTGGGGTCTTGATACTTATTTAAGTATTACTTAAAAGCGGTAAGTACCACCAAAAGTAATTCTACGGTCGGTTAAACCTTGGAAGCAAAGTAATGCATCTTCATTAACACAAGATTGCGTTATATCTGATTCAGTTAAATTAATTGCTTCAATACCAATATTTAGGTTTTCGTTCACGTCATAAGTAACACTAGCATTAAGTTGTCCACGGTCATGAGTAACTACTGGGAAACCTAAGGTACTATTAGTTGATGCTCCAGCAGCCGTATCAAAAGTACGGAACGCTTCACGCCATGTATAACGTACACGTGCTGATAAACCGTATTTATCATAGAATATTGTCGCGTTATACGCCGTTTCAGAGAAATCAACTAAACCTTGTACTGCTTCAATTGTTTCAAACTCTCTAATATCGTAAACACCGTTGATAGCATTAAATATATCAGTACCACGAGTTGCTGAATTGTTCGTCAGTGAGCCACCTTCAAAATCTTGAACAGTAAGGTTAGCAATAACACCAAAACCTGATGCCCAACCTAACTTATCTTCAAAACTAGATAAGTCGTATTGGAACGCAACTTCCACACCGCTTTGTGTTGTCTCTTCAGGGTCGTTTAGGCGTGTGTTTGCGTCTACACATAGACCATTAGGCGCACCATCTGGGCCAAAGATATTTGGCTGTGCTAATGGGTTAAAAACACCACCACCTGGGCAACTAGGATCAGTGTCTCTAAAGCCATTTGCAAAAACTTCTGCTGAGTCAATTTGTTGTACGAAAATATTAGTACGTTCTTTTTCAAAGTAACCAATACTTACGAATGCACCTGGCGCAAAATACCATTCAGCTGAAATATCAAATGACACAACTTCTTCAGGAGATAATCCGGGGTTACCAATATTTAACGCTGCATTTTCATTAGTACCGAAGGTAACCGATGAGTTCAAAAAGCTGAAATCTGGGCGGTTTATATCCTTACCTGCACCAAAACGCAATACAACGTCTTCATGAGGCTCTACGATAACGTTTACACGAGGCAAAAAGAAATCATAGGTACCAGAAGTAACAACAGGAGAAATAACACCATCTATTGTGGTGTTACCCAAAGAATCAGTATCCGTTTCAATGTACCGAGCACCAATACTGCCTCTTACAATACCGGCTTCGAAATTAGCTTGAGCGTACAAAGCATGGGTTTCTTCTTCAATATTAAACGAAGCGTTGGCGTTTGGAGTAAAGTTGGCAAAATCCTGATTTCCACCGTGTTGACGTATTGCATCTTCTAATATTGCAATTACACCTTCTTGGTCATCAAATGCGCGGTCTGGGTCAACAATTAAGAAATTTCTAAGAGCTAATTCTCTTCCGTCAGCGTCACCAAAATTACTAGGTCCTGCTACCAATAACTCTTCAAAAAGTGCCCCGCTTGGGCTATCTACCAATCGGCTAAATCCACCAATACGGTCACTAATTGATACAACTTCATTCTCCGTTTTATTGTAGCGATAACCAAAATCAACTGACGTTAGCACAGGGATATCAAAGAAGTAGGTGAAATCTACACGAAATGCATCATCGCTATTCTCAAGAGTACTTGCACTGATATCAACTTGGTCTAACACAACATTATTAGGATCAAGCAGTTGATCAACCGTAGGCGCAAAAGGCGAGTCGAAGTTTATACCGAATGTTAAATCACCACCGGTTAAGTCATAAATGAACGGAACTGGGTTATCGTTACTTGTACTTGCAGTTGTATTACCAAACTCATCAAGTCCGTCTAAAGGAGCATTTGGATTTAAGAAGTTTAACTGAGTGTTCAGTTGCGGGAACTCACTATCAGATTGTGCTGTAGATATTTCAGCACTAATTGCCCAGTTGTCACCTTGCCATTCGCCACCAATTCTGAATAATTCAGTATCAGTAACTCGGGCATTTGTGTCACTGTTAAAGCGCAAGTTTGGATCATCATCATCCACACTTAAGTTAGGCTCTATTGTGCCACGTGTTGCTACTTGTATACTGCCTAAGTCTCGGCCATCTAAAGAACCAAAATCAACTGTTTCAAACGCAGTTGGTAAACTAACGTCACGAAACGCACTGATACCTGAGGCTTGTACTCTTGTACTATCTTGACGCTGCTCTTGTCGAGTGATTAAGGTGTCAAAGAAGAATTTTAAGTTATCGTTTGGTGCATATTCAAATGAGGTTGAAAGGTTCTTAGTTTCAAATTCAAAATT